>NZ_JBFAWA010000055.1:0-69542 GCF_040680035.1 Nonomuraea sp. NPDC052116
AGTACGGGCCGCGCAGGAGCCGACCAGACAGAACTTCAGGTTCGCTGCCGTTCTGCGGGGGCGATCTACTCGACGACGTCGCACCGCTCCTGCCCAAAACCTGTTGAGTCCCGGCTCGCGCACAAGGACGAGGACCTAACTGAGCTTTCGTCCCGGACGTAACGGCCAAGAGCAGGAGTCGGCCAAAGGCATCGCCGCGGGTCCACCGATGACGACAGCCACCCCTGATCCTGTCTCCGCTGTTCCGGTCGGCGGTCTCGCCCGAGTCGGCGCGCTCAGCCGTCCTTCATGACATAGCGGATGGGGAGGCGTTTGAGGCCGCCGACGAATGTGGTGGCGGTCCACACGGGCTCGCCGTCGAGCTCGACGCTCGCCAGCCTGGGAACGAGTTCGGCGAAGAGCGCGCGGATCTCCATGCGGGCGAGCGCGGCGCCCAGGCAGTAGTGAACGCCGGAGCCGAAGGCCAGGTGCCTGTTGGGGTCGCGGCCGACGTCGAAGCGGAACGGGTCGGCGAAGACCTCCTCGTCCCTGTTGGCCGACGGGTACGACAGCAGCACGGATTCGCCCTTCCTGATGGGCGTGCCGTTGACCTGAGTGTCAGCGGAGGCGGTGCGCATGAACTCCTTCACAGGACTCACCCACCGGATCATCTCCTCGACGGCCGTCGGCAGCAGACCGGGGTCGTCCCGCAGTCGCCGCAGCTCGTCCGGGTGCCGGATGAGCGCCTCCAGGCCGCCCGCGATCGTGGAGCTGGTGGTGTCGTGCCCGGCCGTGGCAATGAGGATGTAGTAGGAGGCGGCGGTGTTGTCGTCCAGCGGCCGGCCGTCGATGCGGGCGTTGGCGATCTCCGAGGCGAGGTCGCCAGTGGGCCTGGCCCTGCGCTCGGCCGTCAGCTCGTGGAAGTAGGCGAAGAGGTCCTCCAGCACGGAGGTGTGGCCCCGCGGGCTGCCGTCGCGCCCGGTCTCCTCGTCGTGCTGGCCGAACAGCTCCTGCGTGAGCCGCAACATGCGTGGGAAGTCCGACTCGGGCAGGCCCAGCAGGGTAAGGATGACGTAGAGCGGATAGTGCACGGCGACCTGGCGGGCGAAGTCGCACGCGCCGCCGTACTCTGCCATCCGGTCCACGTGCAGGCGGGCGAGCTCTCGGACCCGCGCCTCCAGGGCGCGCATGGCCTTGGGGCGGAACCAGTCGGCCCCGACGGCGCGCAGGACGCGGTGCTCCGGATCGTCCATGTGGACGATGCTCCTGAGCGCGGTCCCCCGCGCCCGGCGCGTTTCGAGTGCGGCGTCGAGGTCCGCGGTCCTCAGCACGGGGCGCGGGGCGCTGAGCCACAGGGTGTGGTCCCGCTCGATCTCCAGCACGTCGGCGTGGCGGGTGACCGCCCAGAACGGGGTGTACCCGGGGACCTCCACGCGGTGGACGGGAGATTCACGGCGCAGCAGCGCGAGTGCCTCGTGAAGGCGGGTCTCGTCGGTGTACGCGGCGGGCGTGGCAAACGTTCGGCCGGCTTCGCTCACGGACGTGGTGGGGTTCACGGTGAAGCCTCCTGTCTCATCGGGTGGCGCGACGGGGGCAGTAGATCCGGCCGGGTCCCTTCGGCGCCCTACAGGCCAGGAGGTGCCATTCCCGCGGCGCCGCGTCCCCATGCGGGGAGTCGATTCGGTCAGGACCAGGGACCGACCGCTGACCCGGTTCTCTGAACGTCAATGGGGACAGACACCGCCGTACAGACACGGGGGTGACAAAAGGATCATTAATCCCGTAAGTTCACCGGATTCCCACCTATTGGAGGATCTACGGTGAGCACCCCCCAACGTCGTATGACTGCGGCCTGCTTGGCGGTCGGCACCATCACGGCGTTCCTCGCGCCGGGCACCGCCCAGGCCACGACCGAACCGACCGCCACCGTCTTCTACCCCAACGCGGTCCAGAGCACGGGCGACGAGTCCCTCGTCGACGACCACGACCGCGACGGCGCGGCCTTCGACCCGGCGTACCGCACCGTCACCCTCACTGACCTGGACAGCTCCGGCACCCTCACCGGGCGCTACGTCAGGGTCAAGAGCGAGACCGGCAAGGCCGCCAAGACCGTGGACGGCGCCTTCCCTGCCTGGCACCGCGACACCGACCAGTTCGAGCAGGTCATGGGCTACTACTGGGTCACCACCGCCCAGCACTACATCCAGTCACTGGGCTTCGGCTCCCGGCTGCGCGCGGTGAACCAGCGCCAGATCGAGCTGCGGATCAACCAGTACGGCGGCGACAACTCCTTCTTCCGGGAGGACAAGGCCAACATCACCCTCGGCAAGGGAGGCGTGGACGACGCCGAGGACGGCGAGGTGATCGTCCATGAGTACGGCCACTCCGTGCAGGACGGCCAGGTGACCGGCTTCGGCACGACCCTGGAATCGGGCGCGATCGGTGAGGCCTTCGGCGACTACCTCGCCGTGGCCGTCAGCAGCTGGAAGACCGGCGTACCCACGCGGACTCCCGAGGCATGCGTGGCCGACTGGGACTCGGTCTCCTACACGTCAAGTGCCCCGCACTGCCTGCGCCGACTGGACGGCGCCAAGCGCTACCCCGAGGACATGGTCGGCGAGGTGCACGCGGACGGCGAGATCTGGTCGTCAGCCCTGTACGACATCCGCACCAGGCTTGGTGACACGCTGGGCAGCACGGTCATCATCGACGCGCAGTTCGACTTCGCCAAGGACACCACCTTCAAGGCGGCGGCCGAGGCCACGGTGAACGCGGCACGGCGGCACGGCGGCGACACCGCCGCGGCAGCCGTACGTGCCGCGTTCACCTCCAGAGGTCTTCTCTAGCTCTGCCGGAGCGCGGCTGTCGAGATCGGGGTGGAGTAGGCGCTGGCACCTCCGCCTACTCCACCCTCACGCAACCTCCAGCCCATAGCCCAAGACGGCCCCGCCTTCACGAGGAGCGCTGTTTTGACCTGTGAGGCTCAGAAACTCGAATCACTTCCGGTGCGAAGCCCTCGTCCGAAAGGCATGGGGCTGAGGAGCGCCAAGCTGCCGGCCGGGGTCGCCGGCTGACGCCATCCCGAGAACCGGCCGGGTGGAGTCCTTCACGAATACTCCCGTGCCGCTTGAACTGCACGGACGGAGTTTTCGGCAGGCACAATCACGCCGACCGGCTGTGGCTCGCGGCCAATGTCGCCGGTGGGCGGAGGTGTTCCGGTCACCACGGTGGCTCGCATGCCCCGTCATCTGGTCGAACACAATTATCGGCAGGCGCACTCTTCAACGCCGCCACCAGGCACGCGCCCGCTGGTTTCATCACCGAGCCCGCCCGACCACCGCATACATCCAGCTCAACTACCTGAAAATGCCAGCGTTAGCGCCAGCGCCTGGTGCATTGATAGGCGATCCAACGACCGCCGCCCGCATTGGCTACGGCGTTCCTCTTCGCCCTGGCGGGCGTGCTCCCCCTACCGCCCCAGAAGACGTTTCTCCTGGAATTGTAGGCGACAGCGCCGCACCCGTTGACGAAGGTGACGAGGACTTTGCAGCTGGAGCGGCCGCATTCTCTCAGTGCCCGCCGTTTGGCGGCAGCCACTGTTCCGTAGTCCCAGGACCTGCCGGTACGGCCGTTCCGCGCCACAGCGATGGCACCGTAATAGTAACGTGCTTGACTTTCCCCTGCAGTAGCCGACGTAGCCGCAACAGCTGCCACGGGAGCCGCCGTAGCCAGCGCCCCGCTCGCCATAAGAACGCAAGCGGCCACGGCAGTGAGCTTCTTGCCTAGCTGCACGATGTCTTCCCTTCCTGCCGCCCAAGCCGACGGCAGCGTGATTGGTGAGGAGAGTCTGTATTGTGCCACTTGCAAATGACTTAAACCGATAGATGCTCAAGGGAGCAAAGTGAAGGCCGCCAGCGGAACGGCGTCGCGCCATACCCGTTGCATAGGGCTTGAGCTGCACGTTCTTCAAAGGTGAGCCGCTGGTGCTCCGTCACGAGAATCAGGTGCCGCGCAGGCACGCGCCGCCGGCCAGGTCGGGAGTGTTCGCGAGCAGGAACCCTCACCAGTTGGTGAAGGCGCCGTCACGGGTGCGCAGGTGGGGGCGTTCAGCGGCGATGGCCTGATATTTCCGGGCCTCGGCCCGGTCGATGTCGACGCCGAGGCCGGGCAGGTCGGGGATCTCGAAGCGACCTCCGCGGACCACCGGCCGGGCGGTGAACACGTCCGGCAGCTCGGGCAGGGCTTGGTGCTCCTGCACTCCGATGTACGGTGAAGCCAGGTTCAGGTGCAACGACGAGGCCGCCGTCACCGGGCCGAGCGGGTTGTGGGTGGCCAGCTTGACGTAGTGCGCCTCGCACATGGCGGCGATCTTCCTGGCCTCGGTGAGCCCGGCCGCCACGGCGATGTCCACCCTGGCGTAGTCGATGAGGTCCTGCTCGATGAGCCGCTGGAACTCCCATTTCGACCCGAACTGCTCGCCCGCCGCCAGCGGCACCGCCGTACGGGATCTCAACGACCGGTACACCTCCAGGCTCTCGCACCGCAGCGGGTCCTCCACGAAGTACGGCTTGGCCGCCTCGATCTCGCGGCACAACGTCACGGCTTCGGGCAGGTCGAGCCGCGTGTGCACGTCGAGGATCAGCTCCACGTCGTCGCCCACGGCCTGCCGTACGGCATGGAACAGGTCGATGCCCCACCGCATCGAGGCCCGCTGGTCCAGCGTGCCGTCCTGGTCATGGGGCACGGCGAAGCGAAGGTGCCGCCAGCCTTCCGCGACGAGCGCCCGCGCCCGGTCCAGGAACGCCTCGAGGTCGTGGTAGTCGTCGCCCAGGTGGGCGTAGGCGGGAACGTGGTCACGCGTCCGCCCCCCGAACAGGTCGTAGACCGGCACTCCGAGCGTCTTGCCCCGGATGTCCCACAGCGCCACGTCGATGGCGGCTATGGCGGACGACAGGATGCGATCGGCCGGGAAAAAGCCCCGGCGGAACATCACCTGCCACAGGTGCTCGATCCTGGTGGGATCCTCACCCAGCAGCAGCTCGCCCAGGTGCTCGATCGCCCCCGAGACCGCCTTCTGCCGCGAGCGGATGCCCACCTCGCCGATGCCGTGCACGCCCTCGTCGGTGTCGACGACGACCAGCATCATGCTGTCGCCGTGCTCGGGCAGCGTGAGCACTTCCCAACCAGTGATCTTCACAGATGAGCTCCTATGAGAACGTTACCGGGATTCTCAGGAACCCAATCATGCATCCTTCGTGCGGCGATGGCCAGAGCGGATTTAACAGGTTGGTGACCGCGAGGAAACGCTCTTGACGCTTCCGGGAACGTTTGCAACCATCCTCCGTACCGGTACGAGGAGGACAGCGTGGCAGTGACGATCAGGCAGGTGGCGCAGGCGGCCGGAGTGTCGGTCTCGACGGTCTCTCGCGCGTTCACCGCCCCCGATCAGGTGCAGCCCCAGACCTTGCAGCGCATCCGGGAGGCGGCCTCGAAACTGGGGTACGCGCCCAACCCGGCGGCCCGCTCACTGCGTGGCGGGAAGACCGAGTCTCTCGGGCTGATCATCCCCGACATCGCCAACCCGTTCTTCCCGCCGATCTTCAAGGCGATGCAGGCCCGGGCCCGCAGGCTCGGCTACACCGTGCTGGCCGCCGACACCGACGAGCGGGAGTCCGACGAACTGGAGACCATTGCCGCGGTCTCCAAGCGGGTCGACGGCATGATCCTGTGGGCCTCCACCCTCTCGGAGGACAGGCTGGGCGAGCTGGCGGAGACCATGCCAGTGGTCCTGGTCAACCGGCACGTGCCCGGCATCCCGGAGATCCGGGTCTCCCTGACCGCCGGCATCTCCCAGGCGGCCGAGCACCTGAAGGCCTACGGCCACACCAGGTGCGTCTTCATCAACGGCTCGCGACCCGAGCACAGCCGCGGCAAGTCGATAAGGGAGGCGTTCGAGGCGCACGACCTGTCCCTCGTCGAGCTCGGCCCCTACGAGCCGCGCTTCGAGACCGGCCTGCACGCCGCCACCTTGGTCACCTCCGCCGACGCCACCGCGGTGCTCGCCCACAACGACCTGGTCGCGCTCGGAGTGCTGCACCAGCTCGCCAAGCTGGGCGTCGACGTGCCGCGCGACGTCAGCGTGATCGGCATAGACGACACGCTGCTCGCCGAAACCGCCACCCCGTCGCTGACCACCATCCGCATCTCGGCCGAGGAGCTCGCCACCCGGGCCACCGACCTCCTGCTCGACACCATCGGCGGGCGGGGCGGCGGGCGCGTCGTGGAGATCGGCTCCCGGCTCATACCCAGATCCTCGACCGGTCCCGTCCACGGCTGACCGCCGTTCGCCGATCATCGACAACCCTGTGGTACGGCATGCCGTACCACCGTCCCGCCCTGCCGTCTTCAACACCTTTCTTAATGCTATGACCTGAACGCGGGAGCTCAGATGAAGAAGATCACCGCCTCCCTCGGCGTGGCCGTCCTGGCCACGGCCGTCGCCGCCTGCGGATCGTCCTCCGGTGCCGGGCAGGAGTCCGGCACCATCACCCTCAGGGTCCAGGGCATGCCGCCGGCGACCGACAAGCCGAGCCTGGCCGCGTTCGAGAAGATGGTCGCCGACTTCGAGAAGCAGAATCCCGGCATCGCCATCGAAGGCTCCTCGGCCGCTTACGACCCGCTGACGTTCTCCGCCAAACTGGCCGGCGGCAAGGTCGAGGACGTGATCAAGGTGCCGCTCACCGAGCCGCAGGGGCTCATCGCCCGCAAGCAGGTCAAGCCGCTGGCCGCGGAGCTGGCCAAGTGGCCGCACTACAAGGAGTTCAACCCGCAGGTCCTGCGGCCGCTGAGCGACTCCGCCGGTGAGGTGTACGGCGTGCCCCAATCGCCCTTCGCGATGGGACTCGTCTACAACCGGGAGCTGTTCGCGAAGGCGGGCCTCGATCCCGACAAGCCGCCGACGACCTGGGACGAGGTTCGGGCCCAGGCCAAGCGGATCGCCGAGAAGACCGGCAAGGCCGGGTTCGTGCACGAGTCCAAGAACAACCAGGGCGGCTGGCAGCTCACGAAGCTGACCTACACCTTCGGCGGCGAGATGGAGAAGCCCGCCGGCGACACGTGGGTGGCGGCCTTCAACGCCGACGCGACCAAGCGGGCGCTGGCCCTGCTCAAGGAGATGCGCTGGACCGACGACTCCATGGGTGCCAACCAGCTCAACGACCAGAACGACGTGATCAAGCGGTTCGCCGCCGGCGAGATCGGGATGTACCTGGGCACGCCCGGCACGTACCGGCTGGCCAAGATGACCTACGGCATGCCGAACATCGACGCGTTCGGCATCGGGCCGCTCCCGCAGGCCGGCGGGAACGCCACGCTGACCGGCGGTGACGTCTACATGGTGCCCAAGTCGGCCTCCGCCGAGAAGACGGCCGCGGCCGTCAAGTGGCTGCTGTTCGCCTACGCCCAGCCGCAGTACGACACCGGCGCCGCCGCCGAACGGGCCAAGGCGCTGGCGGCCGACCCGAACGCCGCCGTGGGCGTGCCGACGCTGCCGATGTTCGACGAAGCCCAGCAGGCCAAGATCGACGAAGCCGTCAAGCCGTACGTGAACGTCAAGCTCGAGCACTTCCGGCCATGGATCGAGGGCACGCCCAAGCTCCAGCTCCGCGCCGAACCCCCGGTGCAGGCCCAGGCCGTCTACGCGGTGCTCGACAGCGTGGTGCAGGCCGTACTGACCAACCGGGACGCCGACCTCGACGTCCTCCTCACCAAGGCCGAAACCGACGTGAACGCCAAGCTCGCCGCGAGCCGGCAGTGACGCTCGCCCCGCGCCTCGCTCGCCGCGAGCCGGCGGTGACGGTCGCCCCACGCGCCGGCAGGCGGGGCAACTCCGTCATGGCGCTCCTCTTCCTCGTCCCGGCCTTCGTCGCCTTCGGCGTGTTCTCCTACTGGCCGATGATCCGCGGGCTGCTGATCTCCTTCCAGGAGACGAACCTGGTCGACCCGGCCACGTGGGTGGGGCTGGACAACTTCACCGCGCTCGGCCGGGACCCGCTGCTCTACACGGCGATCGCGAACACCCTGCTGTTCGTCGGGCTGGGACTGCTCATCGGGTTCCCTGCGCCGCTGATCCTGGCCACCGTCATGTCGACGGTGCGGAAGGGCGCCGGGGTCTACCGCTTCCTCGTCTACCTCCCGGTGGTGATCCCGCCGGTGGTGGCGATCCTGCTGTGGAAGTGGTTCTACGATCCCGGGCACGGCCTGTTCAACGAGTTGCTGGGCCTGATCGGCGTGGGCCCCTTCCCCTGGCTGGAGTCGCCCAGGACCGCGATGCTCAGCCTGGTCATCCAGTCGACCTGGGCCTGGATGGGCAGCACGGTCCTCATCTACCTCGCCGCCATGGTGACCATCCCCTCGGAGCTCTACGAGGCGGCGCAGATGGACGGCGCGTCGATCGGGCGCAGGCTGTGGCACATAACCCTGCCCCAGCTCCGCCCCACCATCGGCCTGCTGCTCCTCCTCCAGCTGGTCAGCACCACCCAGGTGTTCACCGAGCCCTACGTCTTCACCGACGGCGGCCCGGAGAACAGCACGCTCACGATCCTCCTGCTGATCTTCAGGTACGCCTTCCGGGACGGCGCCTACGGCCAGGCCGCCGCGCTCGCCTTCCTCCTGGCGATCTTCCTGGGCCTGATGTCGGCGATCTACCTGCGGGCCACCCGCGCCTGGAGCTCCTCATGAGCCTGATCTCCCCCGTCGAGGAGCGCCGCCCGGCGGTCAGGGCGGCCGTGCGCGCGGTCCAGTGGCTCACCCTCGCGCTTCTCCTGGTGATCGGTATCGGCCCGCTCTACATGACCGTCAAGGGCGCGGTCTCCCCGGCCACCGACCTGATCGCCAAGCCGCTCGAACTCTGGCCGGGCGACCCCCGGCCGGAGAACTTCGGCACCGCCTGGAACGATCTGGGCATCGGCCACTACCTGCTCAACACGCTCCAGGTCGTCGGCGGCTCATGGGCCGTCCAGCTCATCGTGGCGATCACCGCCGGCTACTCCCTGTCGGTGCTGAAGCCCAGGCTCGGCAGGCTGATCTACGGCGCGATCCTGGCCACGATGTTCGTCCCCTACACGGTCTCGATGACCAGCCTCTTCCTGACCATCATCGACCTGGGCCTCGTCGACTCCTACTGGTCGATCTGGCTGCCCGCGGGGGCCAGCGCCTTCAACGTCCTGCTGGCCAAGCGCTTCTTCGACGCGCTGCCGCCGGAGCTCTTCGCCGCCGCCAAGGTGGACGGCGCCAACTCCTGGCAGCTCCTGACCAGGATCGTGCTGCCGATGAGCCGTCCGATCCTGGCCGTCATCAGCCTGATCGCGATCATGCACAGCTGGAAGGACTTCATCTGGCCACTCGTGGCCATCACCGACCCGGACAAGCAGCCCGTCAGTGTGGCCCTGGCCACGCTGGCCGACCAGGCGCCGCAGGACGTGCTGATCGCCAGCATGGCGATGGCGCTGGCCCCGCCGGTCCTGCTGTTCCTGGTCTTCCAGAAGTACGTCGTCGCCGGACTCGGTTTCACCGGTGTCAAAGGCTAATCACGAAAGGCAGACCCCCGTGCCTGAAGTCTCCCGTCGTACCCTCCTCCAGGCCGCCGCGCTGACCGGCCCACTGATCGGCGCGGCCTCCGCGCTCACCGCCGCCCCCGCCCGGGCGGACGGCCTGTCGATCTCGGCCGACGGCATCGCTCTTGTCGCCGAGGCCGACGGCTCGATCGTGGTCCGCGACGGTTCGGGAACCGATCGTCTCAGGATCGGCCACTTCATGATCAAGGACAGCGTGCTCGGGCAGCAGCGTACGTTCGGCGGCACTCCGAGCCTGACCACCGTGGACGGCCAGCCGGCCCTCCAGGTCGCCTACAAGATGTCGGCGAGCGCCTCGGCGGTGACCGTGCGCGGCACGTTCACCGTGGCCGCCCGCCGGGCGAGCCTGAAGTGGGAGGTCAGCGGCAGCTCCACGCTGGCCCCCACCGGCTACATGTTCTCCCGCGCCCTGATCGGCAACACGGCGCCCGAGCAGTACGTGCCCGCCACGGTCTGGACGAAGGACGCCCGCGGCGGCGTGCCGTACGAGATCAACGCGGGCTCGCTCTACCGGGAGACGTGGGACGGCACGAGCGCCTACTTCCGGGTGGCGGCCTCCACCCCGTCGTTCACCAACGCCACCTGGATCCACTCGCCCGCGGGTGCGGACGGGGCGACCCGAGTGGAGCTGGTCGTCGGCGACATGCGGCCGGGCGCGGCCAACGCCGTGGCGACCGCGGCGCCACTGGGCGTGGACGTCTGGAGCGACCAGCCCTTCGGCCTCTACGACCCGGACGCGGCCATGGCGGTCAACGCGCAGGTGGTCAACGGCGGCGCGGCCGCCAAGCCGGTCACCCTCACGTGGTGGGCCCGCGACTTCGACGGCGCCGTGCTCGGCACCGGCAGGCTCACCAGGACCGTCGAGCCCGGCGCGGCGTGGCAGGAGCCGCTCACCGTGCAGGGCCGCGCGCAGGGCATCGTGTTCATCGAGGTCAAGGCCACCTCAGGAAGCGAGGAGGCGTTCGCGCGGACGAACCTCGCCACGCTGCGGCCGTACACCTACCAGGAGGACGGCAAGTTCGGCATCGCGAACTACACCTGGCTGCTCGTCCCGGACAAGCAGCAGGTCGGCCGGCTGATGCAGAAGATCGGCGTCAACTGGGTGCGCATCGCCTACGACGGCGCGCCGGGCATCCCGCCCGCGGAGCTCGACGCGCTCGGCATCCGGCACAACGTCCAGCTCGGCGGAGTGATCTTCAACGGTACGGCGGAGCAGATAGCGGCCTGGGCCGACGACCGCGCGCGGATCGCCCGCGAGTCCGGCGCGGCCTACTTCGAGGTGGCCAACGAGCTGAACCAGCCCTGGATGTCGGGGCAGAAGGCCGCCGAATACGTGCGCGACGGTCTGAAGCCGATCCACGACCGGCTCAAGGACTCCGGCATCAAGCTGATGAACTGCGGCCTCGGCGGCATGGACCACCGGTGGACGACCAACTTCCACGCGGCCGGCGGCTGGGACCTGATCGATGCGTTCGCCTTCCACCCGGGCCGCGGCAACTTCACCGCCGACTACGCCCCGCCGCCGGAGGAGTGGGAGCAGGGCTCGAACGGCTCCTACTGGAACTTCCTCGGCGCGCTTCGCAAGGCCAGGCAGACCCTCGACGAGTACGGCGGCGGCAAGGAGCTCTGGCTGACCGAGGCCTACGCCTGCACCCGGCCCAACCACTGGTGGAACGACACCCACCGCCAGGCCGCCGAGAACACGCTGCTCCAGCTCGCGCTCTGCCTGTCGGAAGGCGTGGACGGCGTCAACTGGTACCAGCCCCACGACAGCACCATCCACCATCCGCAGGAGGCCGATCCGAAGAACCCCGAATACCACTTCGGGCTGCTGAACCGCGACACCAGCGCCAAGCCCGCGCTGCTGGCGTTCGCGACGGCCACGCGTCACCTGGAGGGCGCGACCTTCAAACGCTGGCACACCTTCGCCGATCCCGACCTGAAGGGCCTGCTGTTCGACACTCCGCGGGGCAAGCTGGCCGTCCTGTGGAGCCGCAAGGACGGCTACATCCTCAACCGGGACCACGGCGAGGACCAGTGGTATCCGCACCCTGAGGCCTGGGTGGACCACTGGCCCACCAAGACCTGCCTGTCGCTGAAGACCTCCGGGCGGACGGTCCGGGAGATCGACTGCATCGGGCAGGAACGCACCATCACCGCCGACGGCCGCCGCGTGAAGGTCACCCTGGACGGCGCCCCGCGCCTCTACTACGGGCTGGAGCTATGAGATCGGAAACCCTTTCCCGCGACGTGACCGTGGTCGGCGGCGGCCTGGCCGGCGTCAACGCCGCCGTCGCCGCGGCCCGGCTGGGCCGTACGGTCGCCCTCGTCACCAACCGGCCCGTGCTCGGCGGCAACTCCAGCAGCGAGGTACGGGTCTGGGTGGTCGGGGCGACCGGCCACGGCAAGAACCACAACGCCCGCGAGGGCGGCATCATGGGCGAGCTCTTCCTGGAGAACCAGTACCGGAACCCGCACGGCAATCCGTACTTCTGGGACACGACCGTCCTCGACCTGGTGCGGCAGGAGCCGAACATCGCGCTCTTCCTCAACACCGACGTACGGGAGGTGTCGTGCTCGGCGGGGCGGATCGACTCCGTGACCGGTTGGATGATGGGCTCGGAACGGCTGATCACCTTCGAGTCGCCGATCTTCCTGGACTGCACCGGGGACGGGCTGGTCGGCCACCTGGCCGGCGCCCGCCACCGGATCGGCCGTGAGGGGCGCGCGGAGCACGGCGAGCCGTGGGCGCCCGAGGTGCCCGACGACATCACGCTCGGCAGCACGCTGCTCTTCTACACCAAGGACGCGGGCGAGCCGGTCCGTTACGTCCCGCCGGGCTTCGCCAAGGACATCACCGAAACCTCGATCCCCGAGCGGCGGATCATCAGGGCGGGCGACAACGGCTGCGCCTACTGGTGGATCGAGTTCGGCGGCGAGCTGGACACCGTGCACGACAACGACCGCATCCGGGACGAGCTGTGGTCGGTCATCTACGGCATCTGGGACCACATCAAGAACTCGGGGAAGTTCGACGCCGAGACCATGACCCTGGAGTGGGTGGGCGCGCTGCCCGGCAAGCGGGAGTACCGCCGCTTCCTCGGCGACCATGTGCTCACCCAGCATGACGTGCTGGGCCAGACGCCCTTCGAGGACCGGATCGCCTTCGGCGGATGGTCGATCGACCTGCACCCGCCGCAGGGCATGTACGCGAAGGAGGACGGCGCGAGGCAGCGCTACGCCGACGGGATCTACCACATCCCGTACCGGTCCATCTATTCGCAGAACGTTCCCAACCTGCTCATGGCCGGGCGGAACATCTCGGCGTCGCACGTGGCGTTCGGTTCGACCAGGGTCATGGCCACCTGCGCCACCATCGGCCAGGCGGCCGGCACGGCGGCCGCATTGTGCGTCGCCGACGGCGTCTCCCCCCGGCAACTGGACGTGCGCGCTCTGCGGACGACCCTCCTGCGGGAGGACGGCTCGATCGTCGGCCTGCCGTACGAGGACCCCGCGGATCTCGCTCGCGCGGCCACCGCCGAGGCGTCGAGCACGTTGTCCCGGCTGGAGGTGGAGACCTCGGCCGAGACCTGGCCGCTGGAGGCGGACGCCGGCCTGATCCTGCCCGTCGACCCGGCCCTGGACTCGGTGGAGCTCATGCTCGACGCGGCGGCCGGGACCGAGCTGATCGTGGACCTCTACGATCCGATGCTGGGCCAGAACTACGTGCCGCGGGACCTGATCGCCTCGCACACCGTTCCGGTCGAACCGGGGAAGAACCAGTGGGTCCGCGTGGATCTGTCGTTCCGGCCTGCTCGGGCGCAGAACGCGTTCCTCCTGATCCACGCGAACCCCGACCTCGCCCTCCACGTCGCCGACCGGCCCACCCCCGGCGTGCTCTGCCTGACCCGGGTTCCGCTGCGCCCCCAGGACGAGGCACCCCAACTGCTGCGGGAGTGGTCCGACTCGGGCCTGCTGCGCCGTACGTTCTGCCATCGGACCGGCCCGACCGATGCCTTCGCGCCGTCCAAGGCGCTCGACGGCTTCCAACGCCCGCACGCGGGGCCCCACATGTGGGTGTCGGACCGGCTGCCCGCCACCCTCGAACTGTCCTGGCCCTCGCCAGTGACGATCGGCCGCGTCGACGTGCTGGCCGACGACGACGTGAACGAGGACCTGATCAACCTGCACCACCACCGCACGCCGTTCGAGGTCATGCCCACGCTGGTCCGCGACTACCGGTTGGAGGTGCGGCAGGGCGGCGACTGGCGGACGGTGTCCGAGGTGCGCGACAACCGGCGGCGCCGCAACGTCCACGACCTCGAGCCGGTCACCACCGACGCGCTGAGGATCGTGGTGGACGCCGGCAACGGGACCCCGTACGCCCATGTCGTGGCGGTTCGCGCGTATTCGCCGGTATGAGTAGACCCATGAAGCGTGTCCTGGTCACCGGCGCTGCCGGCCGTATCGGCCGGGCCGTCCTCGACCTGCTCGGGCAGCAGGGGATCACGGCCAACGCCCTCGTGCTGGAAGATCCGGGAGATCTGAAGGCCGAGCTGGTCGTCGCGGGATCCGCGACGGACTCGCACGCCGTACGGAAGGCCCTCAAGGGGGCGGACGCCGTGATCCATCTCGCGGCGATCCCCACCCCCGAACGGCATCCGGCCGAGGAGGTCTTCGCCACCAACACCCAGGCCACCTTCACCGTGCTGGAACAGGCGGGCCGGGCCGGGATCAGGCAGGTGTGCACGGCCGGCAGCACGGCGATCTCGGGCCTTCCTTTCGCCGCGCGCACCCTCCACCCTCGATACGCCCCGGTGGACGAGGAGCAACCGCCCCTTCCCGAGGATCCCTACGCGCTGTCCAAGCAGGTCGACGAGCTGACCGCCCAGATGATGTCGCGACGCCACCGCATGTCGGTGACCGCCCTGCGCCTGCCGTACGTCGGCGGCTTCGACGAGCGCCTCCTCGACTTCGCACGGAGGTGCGAGCTGGACCCCGGCCTGCACGCGGCCGGACTGTGGGCCTACCTCGAAACCCGGGACGCGGCCCGGGCGTGCCTGCTCGGCCTCGCCCTCGGCGGCTGCCACGTCATCACCGTGGCGGCCCCGGAAACCCTCGTCTCCCACCCCACCGAGGAGCTGCTCCGCCGTTTCCATCCCACGACCGAGATCCGCCGTCCGCTGCCGGGCCGCGCGGTCCCCCTGAACCTGGCCAGGGCGACCGGCGTTCTGGGCTTCAGCGCGGAATTTCACGTATGACGGTGACCTGTGCGCAGGTGGGCGCGGGGTGCGCAGCCGGCCCGGTCTTTCGTCAGCAAGGCGTGGGCCGCCGTTGTGCTCTTCCGGTATCTCTACATCGGAGCCGTCCGACCATGACGGGGTCGGGGATGTCGCCGGTCGCCATCCGCAGGTAGGCGGCCTCCTCGTGCCGGTGCGGGAACAGCGAACCCTGTCACAAGAGAGGGTGAGTCTCCGGGTGGGTGTCCCACCATCGGCGGAAGACAGGGTTGTCGTCCACATGATCCTTGAACGCGATGGCCAGGCCGCGGTAGATCGCCGCGGCGGCCTGCGGGCTGAGGTGGTCCCGCCGCCAGGCCATGACGAGCCGGCCGACCTGGGGCTCTCCTGACAGAGGAAGCACAACCGTGCCCTCGCGGGCGGGCCAGGTGGGATCTACCAATCGGACGGCGTGACCGGCGGCGACCAGGTGGTGGCCGCCGCCGCTCGGGGCGTCGTACCGGATGTCAGGCTCGAACCCGGCGGCGCGGCAGGATGCCCGCAGCGCCGCGAGCGAACCGTCGTCGGCCCCCGGTGGGCTGATCCACGACTCCTCGCGCAGGTCTGCGAGCTGGATCTCGCCCTTCCCCGCCAACGGGTGCCCGGCCGAGAGGGCGACGAAGAACGGGTACCGGGGGATCAGCATCCTGCTGACTACAGGCGGGCCCGGCGTGACGCCGAAGCCCTCCACCATGCCGATGAGCGCGGCGTCGAGTCGGCCCTGGGCCAGCGCGTCCGCCAGGAGCGCGGCCGACGGCTCGATCCGCAGGGAGATGGCGCGTCCGAGGATCGCCTCGCCCACCCGATCCACCATGCTCGACACGCAGGCCGTGTGGATGCTGCCGAGCTGGAGTCCGGTCGCTGGGGCATGCGCGTCACGCAGGTCGCCGAAGAGCCCGTCGATCTCCGCCAGCACGATCCTGGCCCTGGCGACGACCTGGTTACCCAGCGCCGTGGGGGCCGCGCCGGTACGGCTGCGGACGAACAGCTCTCCGCCGATGACTTTCTCGATCTTCCTCAGCTGGTTCGTCATGGCCGGTTGCGACAGGCCGAGGCGGGCGGCGGCACCGCTCACGCTACCCATCTCGGCTATCGCGCAGACCACGCGGAGATGCCTGAGCTCAAGCTCCATAAGCTATGTGATATATCAGTTGCCGCCTCCTGAACACATAGTCAATGACTACGCGGCGCGCGGCGCGTAGCACTCGGGCGACCTCACATCCATTCGGATACCCCCTGGATGTTCCATGGCCCCGGCCAACTGCCGGTCGCGCCACGACCCGCCGCGCATCCCCGCCGCGGATGCTCTCCGACCGTCGACGGCCAGAGGGCTTCGGCCGTGTTCCGTCGCGAAGGGGCGCGCCATAACTCAGATTTATGCATCGGCTTATGATCGGAGGTTTTTCCCGGCATTCACACTACGGACACACGAAAGCCTGCCTCCGGTTTTCGCAGGCAGGCAATCCAGGCGAACCGCCGTACCTCCCTGTCCCGGCTGACCAGCCCGAACCTCACAGCCAGTGCCAAGCCCCAGGAGGTTGTCCGTGAGGATGCCCCAGCCACGATCTGCCGGCGGCAGATCACTGTCCAAACTGCTCGTGTTCTTGTCCACCTTGGGATTAGCCATCGGCCTGGTCTTCGTGCCATCCGTACCGGCGAAGGCAGGCACCGCCCCGACGCCGCCTCCCGATCAACCGTCGAACCGGCCGGCGCCGACCCGCGTGACGACCGCCGACGACGGAGCGCGGCACACCCAGCGGGCCCCACTCCCTGTCACCCTGCGCGCTCCCCTGCCGACGTCGAAGGACGCGCTGCGGCAGGATTATGACGCGCCGGAGAATCTGGCGCCCAGCCGGCCATCCATGAAGGCGCTCAAGGGTGCCCAGGCCACCGCACCGTGCAATGTGAGCGACTTCACCAGCCGCACCGGGAGCGGCCTCGTCCAGCAGATCAGGTCCGTTGGCACCGACTGCGTCAACACCCTGTTCGGCCTGAGCGGCAGCGATGCTTACTATGCGTTCCGCGAATCGCAGATGACCACCGTCGCGTACGCGCTGCGCGACGACGGTGCGCGGTATCCGGGCGACAACAGCCTGGGCACAGCCCAGATCGTGCTTTATTTGCGCGCGGGCTACTACGTGCGGTTTTACCACTCCGGTGACGTGGGCGACTACGGCCCGGGCCTGAAGGCCGCGATCGAGGCCGGCCTGGACTCCTTCTTCGGCAACGCCAAGTCCGGGACGGTCAGCGACGCGAGCGGTGAGGTCCTCGCCGAATCGGTCACCCTGATCGACAGCGCCGGGGAGAACGCCCGCTACCTCGCTGTCGTGAAGCGGATGCTCAACTCCTACGACAGCTCCTACGACGCGCACTACTGGATGGTCGCGGCGGTCAACAACGTCTACACGATTCTGTTTCGTGGCCACTACCTCCCCGAGTTCGTCGCCGCCGTTCAGGCCGACCCGAGCGTGCTGGACACGGTGAACGGCTTCGCGACGAAGCACCTCGACCTGCTCGGCACGGAACGCTTCTACCTCACCTCGAACGCGGGCCTGGAACTGGGCCGGTTCCTGCAGCACCAGTCGCTGCAGGCCAAGGTCAAGCCGATGCTGAAGGGCCTGCTCGGCAGGAGCCAGATGACCGGCCCCACCGCCGCGCTCTGGGCCGCCGTGGCCGGGATGACCGACTACTACGACAAGGCGAGCTGTTCCTATTACCAAACGTGCGACCTGGCGAACAGGCTCAAGAAAGCCGTCCTGAGGGTCAGTTTCACATGTAGCCCGAGTATCAAGTTCCGCGCCCAGGTCATGACTCAGGACCAGCTCGACCGGGCCTGCGCCAGCCTCAAGGGCCAGGACGCGTTCTTCCACGGCGTGGTGAAGGACAACGGCGCGGTCGCGGACGACAACAACATCACGATCGAGGTCAACGTCTTCCACTCGAGCACCGACTACCAGATCTACGCCGGTCAGATATTCGGCATCAGCACCGACAACGGCGGCATGTACCTGGAAGGCGAGCCGAACGTCGCGGGTAACCAGCCGCGCTTCATCGCCTACGAGGCTGAGTGGAAGCGCCCCGAGTTCGACATCTGGAACCTGAACCACGAGTACACGCATTACCTCGACGGCCGCTTCGACATGTACGGCGACTTCGCCACCGGCACCAGGACCCCGACGGTCTGGTGGATCGAAGGGTTCGCCGAGTACATCTCCTACTCCTACCGCAAGGAGACCTACGAGGCCGCGATCAAGGAGGCGGGCAAGAAGACCTACCCGCTCAACACGCTGTTCGACACCACCTATGAGAACACCGACACGAACCGTACCTACCGGTGGGGATATCTGGCCGTGCGGTACATGCTCGAAAAGCACCCGGCCGACATGACCACTCTGCTCGGCCGCTACCGGACCGGCGACTACGACGGGGCCCGCACCTTCCTCACCAGCACGATCGGCGGCCGTTACAACGACGACTGGTACTCATGGCTGTCCGCGATCGCGTCCGATGGCACAGGCGACGGGGGCGAGTGCACCGGGACCGACACCCGTCAGCTCGGCCGGAACTGCACGCGCAGCAACGTGGCAGCGACCTCGGGCAACTACGCCTACTTCTACCTGAACATCCCGGAGGGCACCGCGAAGCTCGCCATCACGGTTTCGGGCGGCACCGGCAACGCCGACCTGTACTACAGCGACAGTGCCTGGGCTACGACGACGCAGAACACCCAGCGTTCGACGAACGCCGGCAACTCCGAGACCCTCACCATCGACCACCCGAGATCGGGTTACAACTACATCTCCCTCTACGCGGACAAGGACTTCAGCGGAATCACCGTGAAGGCCGAATACTGACGCCATCAGATCACTCGATCGCCGCGTGAGCGCTCCGACCAGGCATGCCGCCCGGCCGGGGCGCACGCCATGATGGAAGCGCCTCGCCGGAGGCCGCGGTACTGAGGCACCTGGGGACGGCCGACGGGCTGCTCGCCTGAGACCGTTATCCAATCTTTGCGCACCGCCCCCTTGCGGAGCCAGACGAGCGTCCTCAATATGAACGTTCATACAAAAAAACACGCCTTCTGCGAGCTAGACGGCCAGTGATGAGGGACTGACCTGCTTGTTCTCCCTACACAATATGAACGTTCATATTCGATCCGGATCGCGGCGGCCAGCCGGTGAGCTGGATCCGCCTCTCGCCGCACGCCCCCCAAAAATGCGTTACGCGGCCGGCCTCGGCACTGCGTGACGCGCGCACCCCCCTGAAAGGCAAGACCTCATGATCAGTCGACGTGGATTCCTCGCCCTGACCTCGGCTCTCTCACTCACTCTGGCCGGCTGCGGCGACAAGGCCGAGGACCCGAACGCACCAGTGAAGATCACCGTGTGGACCTGGAAGCCCGCCTCGGCGGGCCTGGCAGCAGTAGCCAAGGACTTCGAGAAGGCCAACCCCCGCATCAAGGTCGACGTCCAGGCCGTCGGCAACCCGGCGATCTGGGAAAAGATCACCATCGGCATGGCGGCGGGCGGCAAGGGCTTGGCCGACGTGCTCCACATCGGGGTCGACTACCTGCCGGGCTACATGGAGAAGTTCCCCGGCGGCCTGGCCGACCTGCGCGAGTTCGGCGCCGAGAAGTACAAGGACGCCTTCGCCAAGGGGCTGTGGCCCACCGTCACCGGCAAGGACGGCGGGGTGTACGCGCTGCCCTGGGAGGTCAACCCGGCAGGCGTTTTCTACCGCACCGACCTTTTCGAGAAAGACGGGATCGACCCGGCGAAGATCCAGACCTGGGACGACCTGATCGAGGCAGGCAAGACGCTCAAGGCGAAGACCGGCGCCTACCTCGTCGGCGTGAACAAGCCCGCGGCCGGCGGCGCCGACATGGACTTCTACCAGATGCTCCTGCAGCAGCAGGGCGCCTTCTACTTCAACCAGCAGGGTGAGGTCACCCTTGGCAGCGAACCCGCCGTACGGGCCATGACCCTGCTGAAGAAGATGAACGACGCGGGGATCCTCGCCGACACCTCCGGTGAGGGCACCTTCAAGCAGCTCGTCAGCGGCAACAAGCTGGCCGTGCTGCCGTGGCCGGCCTGGGCGGTGAACTACATCCCCGAGATGCGCCCCGAGCAGAAGGGCCTGTGGCGGGCCATGCAGCCACCGGCCGTGGCACCGGGCGGGAAGCGGGCCGCGATCGTCAACTCCACCCACCTGTCGGTGGCGGGCGGCAGCCCGCACAAGGCCGAGGCATTCAAGTTCGTCGAGTACGCCCTCACCCGCCCCGAGATGATCAACAAGGCGTTCAGGGAGGGCGGCGTGTTCCCCGCTCTCACCGCCGCCTACGCCGACCCCGTCTTCACTTCCCCCATCGCCTACTACGGCGGGCAGCCGGCGCTGAAGACGTTCACCGACTCGCTCGGCGAGGGTGCCGACGCCACCTACTACTCCGGCGACTACGCCCGCGCGCTGAAGATCGCCAGCGACGCGCAGACCCAGGTGCTGATGAAGGGCGCCGACCCGGCCGCAACCCTGGCCCAGGCTGCCAAGCTGGTCGCGCAGCAGACCAACAGGAAGCCCGCGGCCGGATGATCACCAGGAGGAACATCCCCTACCTGCTGATCGCACCCGCCCTGCTGGGGTTCGCCGTCTTCAAGGCCTATCCGATCCTGGCCGCCGCCTACATCAGCCTCACCACGGGCGCGGGCGCCGCGCGCGGTTTCGCCGGGCTCGACAACTACGCGCGGCTGGCGGCCGACCCGCTGTTCTGGACCTCGCTCGGGAACACGGCGCTCATCCTGGTCGTCCAGGTTCCGATCATGCTCTTCCTCGCGCTGCTGCTGTCGCTGGGGCTCAACTCCCCGTTCGTACGGCTGCGCGGGGTGTGGCGGCTGGGCGTCTTCATGCCGTCGCTGACCGGGCTGGTCGCCTACGGCGTGATGTTCTCGGTGATCCTCAGCAAGGAGTCCGGGCTGCTCAACTGGCTGCTCGGGTTCTTCGGCATCGAGCGCATCGACTGGCTCGGCAGCCCGTTCTGGGCCCGTATCGCCATCGTGATCGCGCTCACCTGGCACTACACCGGCTACACGGCGGTCATCTACCTGGCCGGGCTGCAGAGCATCCCGCGGGAGCTCTACGAGGCGGCCATGGTCGATGGGGCCGGGGCGGCGCGCAGATTCTGGTCGATCACGATCCCTCAGCTGCGGCCGATCCTGCTGCTGACCGTGGTGCTGTCGACGATCGGCACGCTGCAGCTCTTCGACGAACCGTTCGTGCTGACGGGCGGCGGGCCGGACAACACCACGCTGACCATCTCGCTCTACCTCTACCAGAACGGCTTCCGCTACTTCGACTTCGGTTACGCGGCGGCGATCGCCTACGCGCTGACGCTCATGGTCGCCGGGTTCGGCCTGTTGCAGATCAAGCTCACCGGGGGGCGCAAATGATCCGGCTGGTCAGGGGGTGGCCGCTGACGTTTGTCCTGGCCGCGGTGTTCGGGCTGTGCGTCGGCCCGTTCTACTGGATGGCGATGGCGGCCACCCACGCCAATTCCGACATCTTCGCCAACCCGCCGAAGTTCTACCCCGGCGACCAACTGGCGGAGAACACCAGGAAGCTGGAGGAGTCCATCGGGCTGCTGCACGTCCTGGGCAACACGCTGTTCGTGGCGGTGGCGACCACGCTCGGCGCGCTGGCGATCTCGCTGCTCGCCGGGTACGGCTTCGCCAAGTTCAGCTTCCGCGGCAGGAACGCGCTGTTCGTGCTGCTGCTGTCGACGCTGGTCATCCCGGGCGGCGTCACGATCATCCCGGTCTTCGAGATGATGAACGACATCGGGCTTATCGACAGCTATCCGGCGCTGATCCTGCCGGGCCTGACGGTGCCGTTCGGCATCTTCCTCATGCGTCAATCGCTGCTGGCCGTACCCGACGAGCTGCTCGACGCGGCGCGCGTGGACGGGGCGGGCGAGCTGCGGGTGCTGTCGCGTGTCGTGGTGCCGGTCATGCGGCCGGCGCTGGCGGCGCTGGCGGTCTTCCTGTTCCTCGGCTCGTGGAACGACTTCCTGTGGCCCCTGATCGCGCTGCGCACCCCGGAGATGCACACGCTGCCCGTCGCGCTCGCCTCTCTGCAGGCCACGACCAGGACCGACTTCGGCCAGGTCATGGTGGGCACGGCGATCTCGTCGCTGCCCATGATGGTCCTCTTTCTCATCCTCCAGAAACAGTTCATCTCCGGCCTGCTGGCCGGGGCCACGAAAGGATAGACATGCAGCTGTGGCAGCCGCGTGCGGTGTTCGGCACCACCTCGGTGCGGGTCGGAGATGTCGAGGTCGCACTCGACGGGGAGGTCACGGTGACCAGGACCGGCGACCGCGTCTGGGAGCTGGACGCGCCGGAGGCGAGCGCGGCCCAGTGGCGCATGCCGTGCGTCGAGGTGAGCGCGTACTGGACGCCGCGCACGGGTGCCCGCTGGGTGCCGCCCATCTGGAACGCCCCCATGACCTCACGCCTGACCTCGGGCTCCCCTGTCGCGTCGCTGGTCGGGCGGGACGGCGCGAACGTGTGCACGGTGGCGCTGGCCGACGTGGCCGGCCGTACGTCGATCACCGGCGGGGTGATGGAGGAGACCGGCGAGTTCGCCATCACCGTCCAGGGCAGGGGGCTGCGCATCCGGCTCGACCTGTCCGACCGGCACTTCTCCGCGGCGCTGACCGAGGTCGCCACCTGGTGGGGCGAGCCGCATACACCCCGCCAGGCACGCCTGCCCGCCTATTCGACCTGGTACAGCCTGCACCAGGAGGTCGACGAGGCGGGCGTGGAAGGGCAGGCCGCCCTGGCCAAGGAGTTGGGTTGCGACACGATCATCGTGGACGACGGCTGGCAGACGGCCGACCGCGCCCGGGGCTATGCCCACTGCGGCGACTGGGAGCCGAATGCCGCGGCCTTCCCCGACATGGCCGCGCACGTCGAGCGCGTGCACGGCCTCGGCCTGGCCTACCTGCTGTGGTACGCGATCCCGTTCATCGGCAAGGGCAGCGCGGCGTTCGCCCGCTTCGAGGGGAAGTTCCTGCGCTACCTGGAGCTCATGGACGCGGCCGTGCTCGACCCCCGCCATCCGGACGTTCGCGCCTACCTGGTCGAACGGCTCGCCCGGGCGGTCGAGGAGTGGAAGATGGACGGGCTGAAGATCGACTTCGTCGACCAGTTCGCCACCCCCGGCGGCGATCCGGAGCCGACGCCCGGCGCCGACTGCTCCGACGTGGACGAGGGAGTCCTGCGCCTGATGGCCGAGCTGGACGCGCGCCTGCCCGGGATCCTCGTAGAGTACCGGCAGCCGTACACCAGTGCGGGGCTGTGGCCCTACGGCAACATGATCCGCGCGACGGACTGCCCGCTGAGCCCGCAGGAGAACCGGCAGCGGACCGTGGACCTCCGGCTGATCTCGGGGCAGCGGGCCGTGCACTCCGACATGATCATGTGGCATCCGTCGGAGCCGGACGAGCAGGTCGCCATCCACCTGATCAACGCGCTGTTCTCGGTACCGCAGATCTCAGTCGACCTTCGGGCACAGCGGCCGGGACAGCTGTCCGTGATCAAGTTCTGGCTGGGGATCTGCCGCGAGTTCCTGGACACGCTGCAGCTCGGCACCCTGAAGCCGGACCAGCCCGAACATGGCTATCCCCTCGTGTGGACCTACGATGGGCACGCCATGGTCATCGCCCGCTATGCCCCACTCCCCGTCGAGGTTCCCGCGACTGGATGGGCTGAAGTGCTCGTCGCCAACGCTGCCGGCGACACGCGCGTGGCGCTGTACGGCGAAGCGGCACAGACCGTGACGTCCGTGGCATACGACTGTCGCGGGACCCGGGTGTCCGAGGCCAGGCTGTCCCTGGCTCCGGGAGCGACTCTGGTGACGGTCCCCGTGGGTGGGCTGCTACGGCTGCGCCGTACCGAGGAGGAGATCTGAACATGCCAGCAGGCCGGGCCCGCGGGGTGAGCATCGAGGACGTCGCCCGCGCTGCCGGTGTATCCCGGCAGACCGTTTCCAATGCGCTTAGGGCGCCGCATCGGCTGCGCGCCGAGACGCTGGACCGGGTCACGGCGCTGATCGAGGAGATGGGCTACCGCCCCGACCAGTCGGCCAGCAGCCTGCGCTCCGGGACTCGGCGCGTGCTCGCCTACACCACGCCGGAGACCGATCCGGCCAACCCGAACGCACTGATGAGCGGCTTCCTGGAGGCGCTCGTGTCGGCGGCGGGTGCGACCGGGTACCGGATCCTGCTGGTGCGGCCGCGCCCCGGGCAGGAGGTGGTGCGCGCGCTGGAGGAGGTCATCGCGGCCCGGACGGCTGACGCCTTCCTGCTCTCAGACGTGGTGGAAGGCGACCCGCGGGTGAGCTTCCTGAGCGAGACGGGCTTCCCGTTCGCAGTGTTCGGCCGGACCGGACCCGAACTGCCCCAGGCTTGGGTGGATGTCGACTCGGCACAGGCGATGATCGACGTCGTCGGGCTGCTCTCCGAGCGCGGTCACCGGCGTCTGGCGTTTCTGGGCATGTCGGCGGAGCTGCCCTGGCTGCGCCATCGCACCGAGGGTTTCCGTACCGGTGTCCGCCGTTTCAAGCTGGTCGCGCATGAGGCCACGGCCGACGAACCGGAAGAGGCCGTCGATGTGGCACGGACGCTGCTGCGGCGGCAACCGCGTCCGTCGGCGTTGGTGCTGGTCGACGACTGGCTGGCGCCGAGCGCCTATGCCGCCGCTCAGGCGGAGGGCCTGGCCGTGGGGGTGGACCTGGCGATCACCGGCTTCAACGACATGCCCTACGCCCGGCTCCTGCAGCCGCCGCTGACCACGGTGCGGCTCCCGCTGCGACGGCTCGCCGACGCCCTGGTCAGCCGCCTGCTGCAGCTCATCGAGGAACAGGTCGCGCCCGAAGCGGGTCTGCTGCTGCCCGCGGAGCCGATCGTCCGGGCAAGCCTCCCCTGACACCCTGAGGATTGTGCGTTCATGGAAATAGCGTCCTCCTCGACCGAGGTCGTGGAGATCTTCGAGTGGGCCTGCCGCAAGGCGCTGAGCTGGGCGCATACCGGCGGCACGATCGGCCCGGTCAACGTCGACGAAACCAGGCCGGGCGGCACGGGCACCGGTGTGTACCTGCCGTCGTACTGGGCCGGCTACGCTCACCGCAGCGGGTTCTACGCCCGTGACTTCGTGCACCAGCTCACCGGCGCCCACCTGCTCGGCCTCGACGAGGCCAATCTGACCATGCTGAAGTGTTTCGCCGCCTCGGCCACACCCGAACACGGCCACTACCCGGTCTGGGCGTTCAACTTCGACGGCTCCTACCTGGCCATCGACTACCGCGGGCCCGACCGGTTCGTCCGGGAGATTCCCGCCGTCTTCGAGCTGGTGGAAGCCGGCGAGACCGCCTACCGCTGGACCGGCGACAGTGTCTACGTGGACGATCCGGTGCTGCATGCCTTCTATCGGAACACCACAGGCCCTTTCGCAGCCACCGCACGGGGCACCGGCGGCGGCATCTTCGACGGGGTGGCCACCTACAACGAGCTGAGCGGGGAGCCTCTGGCCGAGGCGGGCGACGCGATGGCCGCGCGATACGCCGCCTACCTGGCGATGGCCGGGCTGGGCCACGACTCGTTCGCCGGAGAGGCCGCCGAGCTCAAGCGACACTTCAATCAGGTCTGGACCGGCACGGGCAGCGGCAAGGACATGATCAGGGGCTACACCGTGGACGGCCGCGGCGTAACCGGATGGGGCGGCGAGAACAGCGTGTTCATGCCGCTGAAGGGCCTCATCGACGCCGGATCGCGCAACGAGAGCTACCTCGACTTCGTCGACGCCCAAGGCCGCGCGGAGAACGTGGAAGCACTCACCTACCTGCCCGACGTCTTCTTCCGGCACGGCCGGCCCGACACGGCCTGGAAGTGGATGCGGGAGATCTTCGCCGCACGGAATCTCCCGCACGTCGCCGGAGGGCTCAACGGCGACTATCCCGAGGTGCCCTTCACGCTGGTCAGCCAGGTCGTGACGGGCATGCTCGGTGTCCGGCCGGACGCGCCACGAGGGACTGTCGAGATCCACTCCACGCTGCCCGCCGAGGTGGACTGGCTGAAGGTGAGCGGGATCCCCGTCGGGCGCGGCCACATCTCCGTACGGTGCGAGCACGATGCGACCACTCTGGTCAACATGTCGGCGGACGTTACCTATACCTGGGACGGCGTACCGATTCGCCCTGGAGAGCGGCGAACGTCAGACAGCCCGGGACCCGCGCCATACGGCGGATGAACCTCGGCCGGCTCCTGCATCAGCGTGAAGGAGGTGCGACTCCCCCGACGCCAGGAGGCTCTCGGGGACTCCCATGGTCCTCGTACCAGGAGTGTCCTGAAGATCTTGGTGGGTGGGCCGGTACGACCAGATGCTCCGCCGTCAGCTCGGCGAACGGCCGCGATGAGGTCACGCCGACCGGCTCTGGTGAAGCGGTACAGGACACGGCTGATGGTGATGCAGGACAGCGACCCGAAGCTCCCGGACGCCGCACCCGAGGTTACGGCAGCAGAGCGCGACAGTTGCTGCTCTACCGGAGAGATCATGGACCTCCCATCACCCGCCTGCGCTCGGCGGCCATCCGCCTGACGCGTTTTGTGCGCCCCGCTTGGGCGAGGATGTCCAGCATCGCGAGGTCCGAACTCGTCGCCGCCAGCCGTTGCTGCATCCAGTCCGACCAATCGTCGGGCGCACCGGTCGGTCCGCCCGCCAAGAAGTCGAGGTCTCTGACTCGTGCCTCGGCATGCTCCCGGTCCTGCCCCGGCGGCACGAGCTCGATCCACTCCTGCCGCTCGCTCGCGCCCACCGCCTCCAGCGCACGCAAGACCACGGCCAGCGCCATCCCCCGGTCGGGCTCTTCAGCGAGGGCATCGCGGAGCAGCGCCAGGCCGCGCTCGTCCATACCGTCCAGAGCGTGCAGGTACAGCCTCCACCGTCGGTGAGCGTCATGATCCTCCGGCGTGGACCAGGCTCCCGCCTCCTCGAACGCCTCACACCCGTCATGCTCGAAACGGACCCGGCCGTCGAAGGATGAAGCCGGGTTCGCGCACGCGCCGTAGTCCGTGCCCAGTTCCCCGGACAGCGGCAACCAGAACCGGCAGCTGCCGCACTGCTCGTAGTACCACTGCTCCCGATAATCGGGATCCTCGGTACGCCGATGCCGCTCCGCGATCCACCGCCGGTGGATCGCGGAAAGCTCGGCTGCGTTCGGGCCGGCGTGGCCCGGAATGCCTGTCATTTGCCGGTGATGATCCTCAGGATCGCCGCGAAACTATTGATCTTCGAGTTTATCTGGATCGCGTTCCGACCGAAACCGCCATCCATTTGCCGCCCGCGATCCCGGGTCACCACCTTCGCGCCGAGTTGCTCGGCGAGCCGAGCGAGTTCCGGATCCTTCGCGCCCTTGAGGCCCATCTCCTGGACACTCCGGGCGTCGAATCCCTGCTTTCGCAGGAAGGCGGCCAGGCCGGGAGAGAGGTTCTCGTCGACGAGCAGCCGCTCACCCACCCCGCTGAACCCGGCCTTTTTCGCAAGGGCCCGCTTCATCGCCGCCGAGAGATCGCACGACGGGTTGTCGTTGTGAACCAGGACGTCGGTGCTCGCCGCCGCCACGTGGTAGGTGTGCGGGCCCGCGACGGTGAGGTTGTAGACGTCCTGCTTGGCGCTGGTCCACTTGGCGACCGCCGCGACCTGGACATGCGTACCGGCTCCGGTCTTGAGCCACATGCCTGGCGACAGCCGGGTGGCGCCCACCCATGCCTTCAGATCCTCCACCCAGAACGGGTGTTCGGCGGTCGCGATCACCACTCCCGAGCCGTCCTCGGTCCGGACCGAGATCCGCACGAGGTTCTTGGCGCCCTCGCCGGTGATACGCGCCAGCACCGGCTGGGCCGACCGTTCGCCCGTTTCCGGATCGGTGGCCAGAACGTGATCGCCCACGTCGACGTCTTCGATCGGCTTGGTGCTTCCGTCAGCCATCACGACCAAGGTGCCGGGAACGAAGCTGTTGCAGTCGCCTAATTCCTTGGTCGCCGCTTCCCTGACTCTCTCGGCGATCTTGAGTTTGTCCTTCGACGCGAGCCAGTTCTTGAAGGCGCTGATGGCGTCGCCGGCATGCTTCCAGACGCGTTTGCCTAGCTCGTAGGCCTTCTTCCACTTCCAGGGCAGGGCGTACTTCGCCGCGAGCTTTCCGGCGAGACCGCCTGCCAGCGAGCCGAGGATGTTGAGTGCGGTCTCTCCGCAGGCTCCCAGGTCTCCGGTGGTGAAGCACTTGATTCCGGCGGTGATGCCCAGTTCGTCGGCCGCGATCTTCGCGATGGCCAGGACGGCGTCGATGAGCGCCTTGAGCTGCCGTTGCACTTCGTCCTGGGCAGCGCGCACGGCGGCGTCCGCCTCCTGCTTGCGCTTGGCCTTGCATGCGACGCTCTTGGGCTTGGCACACGCGTCAGCGGAGCCCGCGTCGTCGATCACTTTCAGTCCCGTGGGGTCGGAGGCGCCCACGGGATTGTTGCCGGCGTAGGAGTAGGGATTGGTCCATTGCGGTTTGGTCAAGTCCAGGAGCGGGTCCGTGGACACGAACTTGGCGATCGCAGGGTCGTAGTAACGGGCCGACAGGTAATTAAGGCCGGTGGCCGAGTCCTCGACCTTGCCGAGGAACCCCCTGTCGGTGAAGGGCAGATCATCGCCTCCGCGCCGCTGACCGTAGGGAAGGTAGCGCTCGCGGGAGACCTGACCTGTGCTGTCGTCCACGGCGAGTTGAGTGGACCCATGCATGCCCGAGGCCAGCCACTGGATGCCGCCCGATGTCCGCATCGCGACCACGGCGCCGTCAGGACCGGAGTAGTAGCGGGTGGCCTTGGCGATGCCGCCGGTCGCCCGTACCTCCATGCCGCCGAGGTAGAGGGTGGAGGAGCCGTCGGGGTCGCGGCGAATGAGCCGCTCACCGTCGGCGTCGTAGACCATCGACGTCTCGGCGCCGTTGACGACGGCCTTGTCCATCTGCCCCAGGGCGTTCCAGGTGAAGGTGGACTGCTTGCCGTCGACCGTGCGGGCGACGAGCTGACCGGCGGCATCGTAGCCGTAGGTGTCGGTGCGGCCGGGGCGGGTGATGGAGGTGACGGCATTGGGCCGGGTCGCGGCCGCGCCTGGTGCCGGGTAGCCGTAGGTGGAGGTGACACCGTTGTCGGTGATGGTCTGGAGGTTGCCGACCGCGTCGTAGGTGAATGACTGGTTGTACGGGTCGATGCCCTGGCCATCACCGGCCGTGCACGAGGCGCCGGCGGTGGTGAAGGCGGTGGTCAGCCGGTCGAGGCCGTCGTATCCGAAGCATTCGTACTGACCGGCCGGGGTGTCCTGGATGCGGGTGAGCTGGCCGCCCTTGTTGTAGGTGAAGGTGTCGTCCTGGGCGATCTGCGAGCCGGAGGTCGTGGTGAGGCGGCTGAGCCAGCCAGTGCCCTCGTCCCAGGTGTAGGTGCGCTTGACCTGGGAGTTGGCACCGTAGGAGCGCTCGTTGAGCCGGGCGGTGGCGGAGAAGACCGTTTCCTTGACGTAGGTGGTGCCACCGCCGTAGTCGGAGGTGAGGTCCTTGACCAGCCCGAGATCGGTGTACCCGAAGGCGAGCGTCTCGGATGCCAGATCGCCCTTGCCGGGCATGCCCTGACGGATCAGGTTGCCGGCCGCGTCGTAGCTCGCGGTGAACTCGTACTCGCCCGCCAACGCCCCCTCGGCGGCCGGGATGCTCAGCTTGGTGCCGGTCGCCCGGTAGGAGTTGTCGTACGAGGTGATGGCATCCACGTAGGCGTTGGAGCCGGCGTAGCGAATGGCGGCCGTCGGATGCCCCTTGGCAATGGAGTCATAAGTCCATTCAGCGAGTCTGGTTCCCGTCTGCGGCTCGCCTGTCCATTGGCTGACGCGTCTGCCCAGATCATCGTAGACAGTGGAGACCTTGCCGCCGTTGCCGTCAATGGTCCAGGACGGCCGGCCTGCGGCGTCGTAGCCGTACGAGGACGACCCGGCGTCGGGGTCGGTAGCCGCAGTCCGGCGGCTGAGCCAGTCGTACGTGAACGTGCGGACGTTGCCGTTGGCATCGGTGATCTTTGAGAGGTTGCCGGCCGCGTTGTAGCTGTAGGTGGTGTCGTGGTGGGTGGTGCCGTCCTTCCACTCCTCAGTCTTGACGGTGCGGTCGAAGACGTCGGAGACAGAGACGGTCTTACCACCGACCGGCGGAACGACCTCGACCCGGTCCAGGCCGGGGTAGGCGGTCGTAGTGCGGCGAAACTCGGTGGCCAGGTGGTAGTCGATGACCGCAGTCGGGCGTTCCATGCTGTCGTAGACGGTCTTGGTCCACGACGGGAGCGTGGTCAATGACGGGTTCAGCAAGCCGCTGCCGGGGGCTCCCGTGTTGTGCACCGGTTGGGAGGACGTCGCCTGGAGGCCGCGAGTGTCGTAGGCGGTCACCATGACCACGCGGCCACCGGCAGGCGAATCGGTCTGGGTTTCACGCGGCCGGCCGAAGCCGTCCTCGTAGCTGTAGGTGGACAGGTATGTCGTACCGCGCAGCAGTTTGCGCAACGTGGTCTTGGCCGGGGCGGTGGGCTGGCCAAGGTTGCCGTCAAAGGGAATGTCGTAGGCGACGGTCGCGGTCGGGGTGCTGCGCGGCTGACCGGGCTCCCAAAGCGCGGATGCCCGTCCGAGTGCGTCGTAGCCGACTTCAGTGATCTTGTTGTTGGCGTCGACGAGTTTGGTGGGCAGGCCATTGCGATGCGAGGACGTGGTGGTGACGGTGTGGCCGAGCGGGTTGGTGACCGTGACTCCCTGGTGCGGCCATCCCACCGCAGGCTGGTAGGCGGTGGTGGTGACCTTGCCCATGGCATCGGTGGCAGTCAGCGGGCGGCCGTAGTCGTCGAAGGTGCCCTTGGTGACCGAGATCGACGTTGCACTGGCGTAGGAACGCGTCTCGGTGACGTTGCCGTCGGAGGGGGTGTTGGTGGCCGGGTCGGTACCGCCGTCATACAAGGTGATGGACTTGCCGATCAGCGTGCCGCTCGTGCAGCTGTCGCCGGAGCGCTTCTCGGCCACCGAGGGCAGGCTGGTGATGCCGTTGGCCGGGTTGCGGGCGTACGCAATGCTGGTGCAGGTGTTGTCGCTGGTGATGGAGGTGTCGCCGTAGTCGTTCACCGTGATGGGCTGGCCGTCGCCGTTGTAGGCGGTGCGCTGGTCGCTCCACCGCCAGGTGCCGCCGGTGACCAGTTCGCGGGTGCGTTCGCGGGTGCGGTGGACGAAGGCCGGGTCCAGGACGCCGGGGCCGGTGCCGGTGGAGGCGACCTGGTATTCGTAGCGGGTGGATTCGGCCTCGGTGTAGGCGCGCGGGTCGGTGGCGGTCAGCTTCCAGGTCTGCTCCTGCAGCAGCTGGCCCTGCAGGTCGCGGGAGTCGGTGGCGGTGGTGCCCTCGAAGGTGGTGATGGTGGCGCCGTCGATGCCGCGGTAGAAGGTGTCGGAGGTGACGGTGTAGCCGTTCGGATCGCTGCCGGAGCCGCGGGTGGTGCGGACGGTGCCGTAACCGCGCCAGTCGCTGCCGGTAGGGGCGAGGTCGGGCTGGGCGAAGGAGAGCGGGTTGGTCCAGCGCGGCCCGCCGAGGTAGTCGTAGCTGGTCACCATGTCGGGCGAGCCGCCGACCAGGTCACGCTCGACCACCTTCATCGCGAGCTGTTTGAAGAAGCGGCCCCAGCTCTCGTAGCCGGTCTCCTCGTTGTAGTCGTAGTCGACCTTGTAGCAGTCGCCGGTGCCGTCGGGTAAGTAGCTGGTGCCGTCGCGGCCCTTGCCGCCGCCGCACGGGTCGGCCTGGCCGTAGGTGACCTCGATCCGGCCGCCCATCCCGTTGCCGATCCCGGCCACCCGGGGCACCATGCGCCAGGAGAGGAAGTCGGTCCAGTCCGACCAGTTGTCGTAGTCCATCCGGCCCGCGACCATGGTGGCGTCGAAGCTCACCGGTGGCAGCTTCTGCGACGTCGTGCCGGCCAGACCGGTCTGCTGCACGCTGTCCAGCCACAGCACCGGGTCATAGGCGGGGCCGAAGTCGGTCCGGGTGTAGATCCACCGGTAGCGGAAGTCGGTACGCGTGTCCGGCTCCCACGCCCCGCTGGTGGGGTTCTTGGATTCCGTGAGGATCGAATCGAGCTTGCGAGTGGAGTAGAAGGCGATCGCGTCGTTGGTGGTGCAGGTGGGACCGCAGGTCAGGTCGGTCGGCACGTCCAGGCCGCCGCGGTCTGAGGTGGTGAACGTCATCCGCGAGGTCGGTGTGCTCCCGCTCACCTGGGTGTTGTGGCCGTAGCTGATCTGCTTGAGGAAACCGCCCCGGTCGTACGGCAGGACCCTGTAGGTCTCGTAGTCGCAGCCCGGCATGCAGAAGTAGCTGGTCTCGCGCTCATAGGTGTAGTCGATGACGTTCTCGTTGGCGTCGATCGACTGATCCAGGTTCCACCGCCAAACACCGGCGCAGGTGGGCGGGATCATGTCGTTGAAGTAGCGGTCAGAGCACGGCTCGCCCCGCTGGTTGCCGATGTACTGCAGCTGCCACTGGGCGTCCTTGGCGTAGCCGAAGCGGTGCACCTGCCCGTCGGAGGAGGTGACCTTCCAGTACTCCAGGCCGTCCGCGCCGCCGGTCAACTGCTCGATCTTCCAGCCGAAGTCCGGCACCGTCTTCCACAATCCGCTGGTGCGGTCCTTGACGATCGAGGCCGAGCGGCCGGCCAGGTTCAGCACCAGCTCCGACTGCGTGTAATCCTTGGTGACGTCGGTCGCCAGCTCATCCGGCGACTCCCAGCACACCGCCGAAGCGTAGGGGCCGTTCTCGTCGGCGTACCAGATCAGCTCGGCGGTGTCGGGGTCGTACTCGTTCCGGGCCGTACAGCGGCGGTACTTCCGCTCGATGAACCCGGCCGACAGGTTCCAGCCGATCCCGGTCACGCCGGACTGGTTGTTGGTCCAGTTGCCTTCGCCGTCCACGGAGGAGGCGTCGTACTGCAGCGACAGGTTCGGCCCGTTGCCCACCGGCGACGGTGCCTCCGGCAGGGGGTAGTCATAGGAGAACCCGCCGCCCGAGGTGCCCGCCTGCCAGGTGCCCGACGGCTTCAGGTCGGTGGCGCCGAAGTTGCCGTCCGGGCCGGTCATGCCGGCCGCCAGCACGTACACCGAGCCGGACGTGAACGCCTGCGCCGCGCGGGCGTCGGCCGCCTTGGTGTCCTTGCCGGTCTGGCTCTTCGACAGGGTCAGCGGGGCCGCCTTGCCGGACGCGGGATCGGTGTCGATATCGGCGGTCAGCGTGCCGGTCTTGATGTCGTTGTGCGCCTTCACCTGCTGCGGCCGCACCACGCAATCGCGCGGGCGCGGGGTCGTCAGCGCACACGCCGGCACACGGAGCACCTGCAGGCGGGTGGCGAAGTTGCCGCCGTAGGCGTCACGGAAGCCCGCGTACGAGAACTCCGCCCGCACCTTCCCGGCGCTCTGGCCGGTCAGCCGGGCGGCGATGCCCACTCCGCCGAGCTTCCTTACGGTGTCGGCAGGCAGCGTCTCCACCTTCACCGTGCCGACGTCGGCGGCGCCCTTGACCTCGGAGATCCGGACCGGCAGCCCGCCCGCCGCAACCGCCTTCGCGCCAGGATCCACCTCAGCGGTACCCGGCTGCGGCCACACCGGCTCCTTGCGCTCGACCTGCGGCTGGGACTCCTCCGCCCCCTTGGCCGCCTTCTCCTTCGCCACCGGACGACCGTCCACCGACGTCTCCGGATCCGGCCCCTCCACCGACGCCGCCGCGGGGACGACGAGGTTGTCCGGCACCCCCAACCCGGAAATCAACACCGCCATCGCCACCGCGATGACCAGCACCATCGTCCGTAACCGCCGCCATACCCGCATGTCGCCACCTCTTCACGGCACGCTGACGCAGACCCCGGGAACAGGGCCGCGTTGCGCCATAAGGACTTGATAAAGACGATCGTTCGGATCGTGATAGACGATCACCACATGGTCAATACCTACATACCGGCAATGGGCACTACGGAATGTTGCTTTCGGGATTCACAGCGAGGCGAACTCCATGTCAACCGACTCATACGGAACAGCCAGGCCGGACAGGAATTCGCCCGTGTGATCTGCGTCACATCTTTGGCGACCGCCGGAATGTAGAACATATGTAGAGGCAGCCTCTATAACCGTTGACTTTGGCCCACCACATCCCAAAATGCCGACCCGGACGCTTGTCTCTCGTCAGGGGAAGCCTGAGCCCACGACCACGCAGGCATGCCACAGCTCCGTCATGCGACATCATGGAAAAGAGGAGCCGGACGGAGACGCTCGCGGCTGAAGAGCGGAAACGCCTCGCGCCCCCCGCACCCCGACAAACCTTTTTCTGAAAGCTTCATCGGATACGACCCGCGACCAAGGCAATGCGTTGAACCGGATGAAATTTCACTGCACCAGCCCTTCGATGAGGCCATTCCCGGTAAGAAGACCTTCGTGATCGACACGGACAGGAGAGCTGACACCGGAATTGACGAGCCTCAGCGGCGTCATATTGGCCCTGAGGCATCGCAACTATCTCTCAATGGCTCCCACGCGTTGAGCGCCAGCACTAACGATCTCGGCGCCACGCCGACCCGAGGGACGACGCCGCCTGCGGAGAGGGCACCTTCCAGTCTCAGGTGACGGTCAGCGGTTGCACCTGGACCCCCGCAACAGCGCCGGCAGCCGGATCTCGCTGCCGAGCCACACCTCCCTGTCGGTCTGAACGTGACCGGCTCCGGCTCCGGCGGCCACGCGCTGATCTATTCCCGTGCATTCCCGCGGCGCCGCGAACATCGAGGTCTCGTACCTCAACGTCACCGGCACTCCGGTCTACGGCATCCTCCTGCGCAACGTCACGAACGTCTGGCTCGGCCAGATCGACATGCGACTCGACGCGGGCCTCGGCGTACGCATCGACAACCGCGGCGACACCAGCCAGTGGACCCGCAACGTCCGGGTCGACACCGTGTACGCGCAAGGAGCCAGTCGACGGTCTCACCGTCGACGCCGACACCGGGTCTGCCCATTCGCTGGGAGGCCCGCGCCGACATCCACGCAGCCTTCCTCAGCCTGACCTGCGCGCTTATCTGCTGGCGGCGCCTCGTCACCGCTGCATCCGGCAGATCGCTACTCGCCGCCGAGGCCGTGCCCCCTCGCCGCACGGCACTGTCTGTACATATCACCATCATCCGGACTCCTACGGTTCTTGGTGTCGAAGGCGGGAGGAATATCTGCGACTGAATGGCTGCATTTTGCGAAATGCGAGACCCTTTCCCATCTGCTGCGCAAGACTGGGGAGGTGACAGTGCGACGTATGGTTTTATTGGTGACATGTCTGGTCGTGGCCGCATTCGCGGCCACATTCGCGCTGCTCACCTGGGAGTATGCCGACAGAGTCGCCACAACAGTGTCCGCTTTGATGGGAATTGCGGCGGTCGGTGTAGCTGTTTGGGCGGCTTTGCCGGGTACGGGGAAGAAAGTACGCGTTTCTGGCACCGGAAAGGCGGTGGCACACTCGGACGGAGTCGCCGTTTCGGGGCTTTCCGGCCCCGCCTCCGTTGCTGACGACCTGGTGGAAGTGGACCGGACCGGAGACGCCGAGGCGTTCGGCGGGAAAGCGACCAGCGGGGTCAGCCTGAGCTGACCGGCCAACCGCTGGAGCGAGCGCGCGTGGTGCCGACATGGACCGCCTCAACAGCACGACCAAGCGTACCGGCGCGGCCACGGCAGGCTCCGGCGGCGTAGCCGTCACTGGAACAGTGCACGGCGACATCACCATGGGCTCGCCTCCCGTGGCGCGATCCGCCTACTGGCAGCAGGTCCGGCGCATCGCCCCCGCGCGACTCCTCGGCCGCGACGAGGAGCTCGCCGAGCTGGCGGAGTTCTGCCACGCCGACGGCGAGTCCCCGTACCTGTGGTGGCAGGCGCCGGCGTGGGCCGGCAAGTCGGCCCTGATGTCCTGGTTCGCACTGAACCCGCCGGAGACAGTCAGGGTCGTCTCCTTCTTCATCACCGCGCGGTTCGCCGGCCACAACGACCGCATGGCGTTCGTGGACGTGATGCTCGAACAGCTCGCAGCAGCCGCCGCCGAGCCCCTGCCTGGCTTCCTGACCGAGGCGACCAAGGAGGCGCACCTGCTGGACATGCTGGACACCGCGGCCGAGGTCTGCGGACGTCGGGGTCAACGGCTGGTGCTCGTCGTGGACGGCCTGGACGAGGACCAAGGGGTGACCGTCGGCCCCGACGCGTACAGCATCGCGGCGCTCCTGCCCGTCCGGCCCCCGACGAACGTCCGGGTTGTAGCCACTGGCCGCCCCAATCCACCCGTCCCGCCAGATGTGCCGGACGACCACCCGCTGCGCGAGCGCGCCGTCGTGCGCCGGCTGGAGGTCTCCCCGCACGCCCAGGTGATCAGAACGGACGCCGAGCGTGAGCTGAAACGCCTCCTGCTCGGCAAGCCCGCCGAACAGGACCTGCTCGGGCTCGTCGCCTCAGCCGGCGGCGGCCTCAGCGCCCAGGACCTGGCCGAGCTCACCAGCTGGAGCGTCTGGGAGATCGAGCAGCATATGCGGGCGGTGTCCGGCCGGACCTTCGCCCGCCGCGCCAACCGCTGGCGGCCGGGCACCGGCCCTGAGGTGTACGTACTCGCGCACGAGGAGCTGCAAAGTACGGCCGTGGAGTGGCTCGGTCCCGCCCGGCTGACGGACTACCGCGAGCGCCTGCACAAGTGGGCGGACGACTACCGGGCTCGCGGCTGGCCTGCCGACACCCCCGAATACCTGCTCCGCGGCTACTTCCTCCTCCTGCAGGCCATCGGCGCCTCCGACTGGATGCTCGCCTGCGCCCTGGATCCGGTACGCCACGACCGCATGCTGGACGTCACCGGTGGGGATGCCGCCGCGCTGGCCGAGATCGTCACCGTCCAGCACTTCCTGGACGACGCCGCCGAGCCCGACCTGTCCGCGCTGCTCCGCCTGGCCGTGGCGCGCGAGCGGCTGACATCCCGCAACGCCCACCTCCCGATCGGGCTGCCCGCTCTGTGGGCGCGGCTCGGCGACCTCGGGCGCGCCGAGGCACTGACCCGCTCCATCGTCGAGCCTGGGCGCCAGGCGGAGGCGTTCAGCCTGCTGCTGCGGGCCGCGGGCAAGGCCGGCTCCTGGCTGGCCGAGCAGGCAGAGGCCGCAGTCCAGCTGGTCACCGACCCCTACCGGCAGATGCAGGCGATGGTCCATCTGGTGGAGGCGGTGGCCGCAGGCGGCGACTTCGACCGGGCCGAACGCCTCATCCACGCCATCGGCGACCCGTACCGGCAGATGCAGGCGATGGTCCATCTGGTGGAAGCGGTGGCCGCAGGCGGCGACTTCGACCGGGCCGAACGCCTCATCCACGCCATCGGCGACGCAAGTCGCCGGGCACAAGCCATGATGGCGCTCGTGCGGGCGCTCGCCGTGAACGGGGACCTCGACAGAGCGGAGGAACTGGCCCGTTCCCTTCCCGATCCGGTCTGGCTGACGCGGGCCTTGGTCGACCTGATGACGAGCGGCGGCGACCAGGACGGGCTGCCACGGATCGCTGAGCAGGCGAAGGCGGCCGTGGCCGCTCTCGACGACGGCGGCCAGTCCGAGGAGTGGGTACGGCTCGCAGCGGCGCTGGCCACCACCGGCGACATCGAGGCGGCCGAGGCGTTCGCGATGCGAGCCGCCTCTCTTCACTTACAGGTACGGAGCCTCGTCGCGGTGCTCCGCGCCGCGCCCGGCGATGACCCGGAAGCGTTGGAGGCGCTGGCGGGCCGGGCCATGCTCCTCGCCGAGGTCGATCCCAACGCGCAGTGGCGGGCGACGGAGCTGGCCGTGACCATCACCGGCAAGGAACAGCTCGGGGCGGAGCGCGCCGTCACCGCCAACAACGCAGACTGGCGGACCCGGGAACTGGCCAACCTGGCCGCCGCGGCGGCCGGGCGGTGTTCCGTCGGCCTGGTCAGGAAGATCGCCGAAAGAGCCGAGGCCGTCCCCTCCATCACCGGCACCTGGCTGCAGGAGGAGCAGCGAGCCGAGCTGGCGGTCGTGCTGGCCCGCGTCGGCGACCACGAGCGTGCGGCGACGCTACTGGACTCCATCCACGATCCCGGCGCGCGGGCCCGCGTTCTGATGCGGCGGCTCACGGTCGTGAACGAGGCGGACGCGAGCCTTGTCGAGCAGGGGGAGGCGTTGATCAGCCGGATCCAGGACGGGGCTCAGCAGGCGCGGCTGCTGGTCGAGCTCGCCGACACCGTCATCGCGTGCGGACGGCACGACCACGCCAGGCGGCTCGCCGAGCGGGCCGAGTCCATCGCGCGTTCCATCGCGGTGACCGACTGGCAAGCCAAGGAACGCGTCGAACAGTCCCTGGTCCGGGCCGCGCTGGCGATGAGCGATTTCCGCCGCGCGACCATCCTCGCCGACTCCGCATCGTCCGGCCGGCATCAGGACGCGCTGCTCGCCGAAGTGGCGGCCACGGCGGCCACGGCGGCCCGCGACGGCGACCTCGCCCTGGCCGAAGAGACAGCCCTGCGCATCAGGGCCGTGCAACGCCGCGGTCGCGCCCTCATCGCGCTACTGGGAGCGGCTATCGGCAACGGTCGCGATGACAGTGACGAAGGCAATGACAGTGGGGGCGGTGGCGTGGCGCGGCGGCTGGCCGATGCCGCCGAGAGGCTGGCCCGTACCCTCACCGACCTGCAAGAGCAGACGAAGCTGTTGAGAGCGCTCATGCAGGTGCTGGCGGCAGGGGGCGAGACCGGACGAGCGCTCGCGGTCACGCGCTGGTTCGCCGATCCGCAGGCGCAGGCGCAGGCGCTGACAGAGCTGCTGAACATGGTGCTCCCTCACGGCGACCGGCAGCTCATCCGCGCCATCGTGTCGCACGGTGTGACCGCCACCCGCTCCATCGCCGCTCCGGAGCAGCGGGCCCACGCGCTGGTCGAGATGGTACGCGCGATGATCCCCGCCGGGGACGCCTACCGCACTGCCGATCTCGCCTGGCAAGCAGAGCAGATGACGCGCTGGATCATCGAGCCCGACCGGCGCGCCAAGTCCCTGACGGCGCTCGTACGGGTGGTGGCCGGCAGCGGGGACCACGCCCTGACCGGCAGGTTCACGACACGGTCGGAAGCAGCCATCGACCTCATCAGGAACCCGCGCCAGGCGGCCTCCGCCCGGATCGAGCTGGCAGCGGCGGTCGCCGGGACCGGAACCCCGCAGGCGGCGGACCGGCTCGCGGCTGCGGCCGAGTCTGCCGTCCGCGCCGTCCCTGACGCCTACCAGCGGGCTTGCCTGCAGGCCGACCTGCTGGAGGCCCTCGCCCCCACCACGAACCTGGTTACGGTCCTCGCAGCAATGGGCCTTGAGCCGGGTGAGAGTCCCGGACCGGATGCGCGCTTCCAGTCGGCCACGGCCTCCGAGGCGAGCATGGGGCCCTGCCCGGGGGTGTCGCCAGAGCTGAGCGCACGATTCGCGGCGGGACGGGCCGCCCAGGCGGATGCACGCCCCGATGCGACGGCCGCCGCGTCCGGTGCACTCGACCCGGCGACGGCGCTCGTGTCCGGTAAGCTCCCCGACCTGACGGCGGTCCTCGGGTCCGGTGGGCTCATGGACCCGGCGGCGGCCCTCGCATCTGGGGAGTGGCTCGACGCGGTGCTGCCTTGGAGGATCGCTTATCCCGATCAGCGGGCGCGGGCGATGGCGGCGCTCGCGCAAGCCGCCGCCGCACGTGGGTGCTCCGGCACTGCCGTGTGGATCGCCGGCGCCATCACCGACTTGCACGAGAGGGACCAGGCGCTGACCGGACTCGCCAGGGTGGCGGCGGCCGACGGGGACCTTGAACGAGCCGCCGCGCTCATCCAGGGCGCCACCGGTGAGAGCGCGACGCCAGCCCTGACCGAGTTCGCCAGGATCGCTGCCTCCGGGGGCGATCTCGACCGGATCGACGCATTCGCCCGCTACATCGGCGTCGATGACCGCGCGACGCTGCTGGTTGACCTCATGAGCGGCGACCCGGCCCTGGCCCGCCGCCTCGCCGGCCGGGCCGAAGCCGCCATCCGGGACCTCGCCCACCCCGACCGCAAGGCCGAGCTGCTCACCACGTTCGCACATGCCCTGGCGGCGGCCGGCGACTGCGAGGAGGCGGAGGCGGCCGCCCGTACGATCCCCGATGTGCCCGCTCGTGCGCGGGCGCTGGCCGGAGTCGCCGCACACGCCGCGCCGGCCTGCGCTCGCCGCCTCGCCGCCGGGATCCTCGGCACTGAGGCGTGGACGACGTCCCTGGGTGTGCTCGCCCGGCTGGAGCCATCGATTCTGGCGGCAGCCGCCGACGACCTCCTCCGCCCCCGTTGAACGGACATCCTTTCCACGCGTGCCGACCGGGAACCGGCGGGCGGCCGGGCGAACGATCCTGGTCGATCTGGAACCTCGTCTTCCCGGAACCAGACGGGACCGTATTGTGCCGGCCTCACGCGGTCAACAGGTGATCGGAACAGTCGCGGCGCCATCGGAGCGATCAACCGCGGTGGGACCCTCAACGACCCGCCGGGGGAGGACGTCGTGGCGGTCACGATCGATGTCCCCGCTCAGATCACCAGAGGTGTCCGTTTGAGGGCCGGCCGCTGAGACGATGTGCCTTCAAGGCGAGGTGCAGGTGGGAGCGCACCAGCCCGTCGCGAAGATCCGCCCCGAGGGTCGTGGCTATCCGGTCGAGCCGGTAGTACACCGTGGTGCGGTGCAGATGCAGCGACGCCGCCGTGCGCTGGACATCACAGCCGGCATCGAGGTACGTCTCCAGGGTCCGCACAAGCTCTTCATCATTTCCAAGCGGGACGAGCACGGGATCGGGCCCCGGCGCGACGGGAAGCAACATGCGGTACGGCCCGGCGCCCGACCACGGTAGAACGCGCGGCAAGGCCGGATCCAGCGCGGCCACCCCGGCCGCCGCCCTGGCTTGTCCATACGCCTCGCGCACCGCGCAGACTTCGAAAGGCACCGGGTCACCGATCCCGATGGCGAAGGGACGACGGGCGGACCTGCGCAGCGCCTCGTCCAAGGCCGTGGGACCGCTGGGACCGGACAAGAGCAGGGCGGTCACGTGCGTGGGAGCGACGAAGCAAGGAAGCGCCCGCGGTAGAGCCGTGCCGAGGCGCTCCAGCTCGGCGGCGGACAAGGCGGGCACCTGTTGGCGGCGACTGATCGGCACGCCAGCGCAGATGAGGACCTCGGAGGAGAGCAGCGACGGCTCGAGCGCAGCCAGCCGATCACGGGCTCCTTCCCCGCTTCGGTCCGGATCGAGCAACCAGCGGATCAAGTCCTCGCGCTCGTCGCCCCGCCCTGACAGGACCCGGGCCAGGTCGGCGGCGGCACCCTGCAGCGCGCCGAGCGCAGTCTCGTCGAGCGCCTTACCGTCCGCGGAGGTCCACAGATAGCCGAGGCATCGCCCATCACGCCGGATGGGGGCACAGAAGCGAGCCCGTATGCCGAGCTCGGCGTTCGGGGGCAGGCGGACGACCTCCGTGGCCTTGGAGATCCCGTACCGGTTCTGCCACTCACGAATCTCAGGCGCGACCCGGCGCGACATGACCGAGGCGACGCGGGCCGGGTCCGCGTGCGCGTCCTGCTTGCTGTAGCCGAGCATTCGGCCGTCCGTCGAGTCGACGAACAGTCCGCGGCCCAGCCGCTGAGCGAGGTCTTCGAGCACGTCTTGAAGATCCATGCATGACTCTCCCCTCATCGTGCGACAAATGTCGAGACCGATACGGCACGATCTCGGCGTCCATCCGATGTGCCGGCCGCCCGTCGCCGCTTACCGTCGAACCGCACGAGCCCGAACCGGGAGATGAGACCGTGATGCGTGCCCGCTTTCCCCGTCCCTGGATCTCCGCCGCGAGCGAGCGGCTGACGCGCGAGGTGGCAGACGCCGTGGCTGGGCGATCCCCCGCCGCCACGTTGGAGGAGATCGGCCGCCTGGTGGCCTGGAATGACCGCATTCACCATGCTGAGGCGGTCAATCTCAATCCCGCGACGAACGTCATGAATCCCCGGGCCGAGGCGCTGCTGTCGGCTGGGCTCGGTACGCGTCCCTCACTCGGCCATCCGGCGGAGAAGTACGAGACGGGCCTGGAGGCCATCGAACGGATCGAGATCATCGCCGCCGAGCTGGCCGCGCAGGTCTTCGACGCCGACTACGCCGAGGTCCGCGTCGGCTCCGGCGCGCTTGCCAACCTGTACGCCTTCATGGCGACCTGCCGCCCCGGCGACACGATCATCGTTCCACCCGCGAGCGTCGGCGGCCACGTCACCCACCACACTGAGGGCGCCGCCGGACTGTACGGACTCACCACTGTCCCCGCCCCCACCGACGTGGGCGGCTACACGGTCGACCTGACCGGGCTGCGGGAAATGGCCATGCGGCTTCGTCCGAAGTTGATCACCATCGGTGGCAGCCTCAACCTCTTCCCCCACCCGATCGCGGCCGTGCGGGAGATCGCCGACTCCGCCGGAGCACGCGTGCTCTGCGATGCCGCCCACATGTGCGGCATCATCGCCGGTGGGGTCTGGCCGAACCCGCTGCGCGAGGGCGCGCACCTGGTCACGATGAGCACGTACAAGAGCCTTGGGGGGCCGCCCGGCGGGCTGGTGGTCACGGACGATGAGGAACTGGCGCAGCGTCTTGACGCCATCGCCTACCCCGGGTTGACCGCCAACTCCGACGCCGGTCGCATCGCCGCATTGGCCGTCACGATGCTCGACTGGCAGGCGGAGGGGGCCGCCTACGCGCAGGCGATGGTGGCGAACGCGGCCCGGCTCGCGGCCGAACTGCGAGCACTGGACGTGCCGGTGTTCGCGGATGCGACCAGGTCGCACCAGTTCGCCGTGCCCGCCCACCGCTTCGGCGGAGGGCAGCGCGCCTCCCGCCTACTGCGAGTCGCCAACCTGCTCGCATGCGGCATCGGCCTGCCCATGGCGCCGGTGGCCGGCGACCTGAACGGCCTGCGGCTCGGCACCCCGGAGATCACCCGTAACGGCATGGACGAGGACGACATGCCCGCTCTGGCCGCCTTCATCGCCCGTGCTCTCGCCTCCGACAGCGTGCCGGCCACGCTGGCGGCCGAGGTCACCGCATGGCGTGCGCCCTTCACCGAAGTGCGCTTCACAGCGGTCCCTCACCGGTAAGGACCGCGTCACGCCCCCTCCGACCGGTAAGGACCATGATGGAGCCGCTTTCCCGTTACAGCGACCGCTATTTGGACGTGCCCCGGCTGACCTGCCAGGTCGGGGTCCCGCTCGCCGATCAGCCCAAGATCGGGCACAACCGCTGGCATCCCGAGATCCCACCGGCCGTGACGGTGGATCCAGGCGGCGAGGTGATCCTGGAGTCGGCCGCTTTTGACGACTACCAGATCCACGACAACGGCGGTCTCGACGAGTTGCGCCACGTCGATCTGTCCCGCATGCATCCGCTGACCGGCCCGGTGCACGTCGACGGCGCACGGCCCGGTGACGTGCTGGTCGCGGAGGTGCTCGGCGTCGAACCGCTGAGCGGCATCGCCTTCGCCAACATCCTGCCCGGCACGCCCGGACTGCTCGGCGAGATCTTCCCTGACGGTTATCGCTCGACGTGGTACGCCCGCGGCGGCATCGCCGAGTCGCCGGAGGTGCCAGGCGTGCGCATCCCCGCCCAGCCCCATGCCGGAACCATGGGGGTCGCGCCATCGTACGAGCTGATGCGCCTGTGGGACGAGCGCGAGAAGCCCCTGTACGCCGACGATCGCGCCTTCCCCCCGGATCCGCGCAACGCGTTGCTGCGCGGCCTCGGAGCCGACGCCGCCCGGATGGCGGCCCGAACCCAGCCGCCCCGGGAGAACGGCGGCAACATGGATGTCAACACCCTCGGTCCGGGGGCCACGGTCTACTTCCCAGTGTTCGTGGAGGGCGCACTACTGTCGCTCGGCGACCACCATCTCTCGGCAGCGGACGGGGAGTGCAGCTTCAACGCGATGGAGATGGACGGCCGCACCTGGCTACGGCTGCGTCTGATCAAGGACGGCATGGTCCGTCACCGAATCACCACGCCGATCGTCCGTCCGGCGCCCCTGGTCGCGCAGTTCGGTGCCGACCGCTATCTCGGCTTCACCGGTTTCTGCTTCCGCGGCAAGGAGCAGCGGTTCCAGGACGCGAGCTTCGCCGCCCAAGAGGCGGTGCGCCGGGCCGTGGACTACCTGGTAGGGCTGGGCTACAGCGGCGAGCAGGCGTACGTGATCCTGAGCGTGGCACCCGTCGAGATCCGCGTCAGCTGCATCGTCACCATTCCCAATCCGACGGTGACGCTCTACCTGCCGATCGACATCTTCGACCGGGACGTCTTGCCGAGCTGACATCCGGCCCCGGCCGGGTCGGCGATCACACCGTTCTCAGCGCCTCGGTCGGTGACAGGCGTGCGGCGCGCACGGCGGCAGGAGGCCCGCGACGATCAGCCTGGCCATCATGGCGGTGGCGTCAGTCGCGCTGGGCTGGTTGGCCGCGGACCGCGCTCGGCCGATGGCAGCATGACGGGCTGCTCACCCGAGTGGAGCCGACGTTCGACGCTCAAAGCAGTTCGCCGCCGACGCCGCGCACGAATACAGCACGGCAGGCGTAGGAGCCGTGGTTCCACGCTCACCGTGACCAGGTCTCCTACGCGATCAGGCAGCAGACTACGGAAGCCCTGATCGGCCCCGGCGGGCAGCGTGAAAGCGTCGGTGGCGCCACGGGGCGGCCTGCGGCCTTCCGTCCCAGCGACGGCGGTACCGTCGCCGGCCGGACGATCCAGTGGACGAACTCGGCCGGCGCCAGACAGGCCCGGCGCATGGAAGTCAAGCCGTTCTACCGGGACGGCGGATACCTGGTCGCGGTCTTCGAGATCACCAACCTCACCGGCAACTTCACGCAGGTCTTCGAGGAGTTCACCGTGCTGAACCCTGCCACGAACGTCCGCTACATGCGAGTCCGGGTCGGCCCAGAGAACTGGAGCAACGAACGGCTCAACCTCATGGCGTCGACCCGGGCTGGGCGGTGGTCAACACCGATGAAGGCACGAGCAACCGGGGATTCTTCTACGTGCCCGCCCCACCGCCGGACGTCAAGACCGTCACCTTCCACGGCGGCTACTTCGGCCGATTCCCCAACATCCCCATCGCCGATTCGCTCATGAACGGCATTGACGAAAAAGTGCTCCTGAGCGCTGAGGGTGAACGTGCATCCCTTCTACCGCGACGGCGCTTTCCTCGTGGGCGTCCACGGCCTCCAGAACGTCGGCGACAGCGACCACCATTCGGTCTGCCGGCCCTTCACCTCGCAAAGGCACGGCTTCACCCAGCATGCCGCGTTCGGCGGCCCGGCGCTCTCCGATCCGAAGACCAAGATCCGAAGACCAAGGCGTGTTACTACGGGGTGCAGGTTGCGCGGACGGGCCTGGAGCGCCGGCTGCTGTACCTGCCGCCCGGCCGACGCAACCGTGTCTCCGTCGCCGGCAGGGACCGTCCGGTTCACGATGAGTTTGCCGCTTCTGGCGGGTCATAACTCGCGACAGGCGCACCGACCCATGAGAACGGAGCCACCGATGCCAACCGACGAGGAGCGCATTCGTACGCCGCACGAGGGCGCGCCCGGCCCTCGATGCCCACGGCCGGACGCGGTCCCCCTTCCGGCGATGACAGGCGAACACACCACGGCCGAGGGAACCGTCGGAGTCGCGGCATGAGCAGCATTCGAGGAGACCGGAGGACCTTCTATCAGCTGTTGGTCAACACCCTGCTGGTGTCGGTCATCAACAACACCGTCTGGTTCGCGATCACTTTCTACGTCTACCTGCAGACGCGTTCGGTCTTCGCCACCGGCGTGATCTCTGGAATCTTCCTGGTGATGACGGCGCTCACCGGTGTCTGGTTCGGCAGCCTGGTCGACCGCCACGCGAAAAAGACGATGATGCAATTGTCGGCGTTGGTGTCACTCGTGCTCTACGCCGCGGCGCTGGCGGTTTACCGGGCCGTCCCGGAGGAGTCGTTCACCGATCCGGCGAGCGTTGCCCTGTGGACGATGATCGTGCTGTTGATGTTCGGCGTCATCGCGGGCAACATCCGGACGATCGCGCTGCCGACGCTGGTGACCGCGCTGATCGAAGAAGGCAGCAGGGACCGGGCCAACGGGCTGGTCGGCAGCACGTCGGGCGTGAGCTTCCTGGTGACGTCGGTGTTCAGCGGCCTGCTCGTGGCGTTCGGCGGCATGTTCTGGGTGCTGGTCCTGGCGCTGACGGCACTCGCCGCAGGCGTGCTGCACCTGGCCGCCGTGCGGATGCCGGAGCGGCCGGCGGCCCTTGGCGTGCCCGTGCCGGTGGGGGCAGAGCCTTCGGCGAAGGCAGCCCCGGTGCTCGGCGAGCCGGCCGCCGCTCCGGAGCACGGCGTGGACCTGCGGGGCACGATCCGGCTGGTCCGCGAGGTGCCCGGGTTGATGGCACTGATCGCCTTCTCCGCGTTCAACAACTTCCTCGGCGGCGTCTTCATGGCACTGATCGACGCTTACGGACTGTCCCTGGTGTCGGTGCAGGTGTGGGGGCTGCTCTGGGGCGTGCTCAGCACCGGCCTGATCTTCGGCGGGCTGCTCGTCGCCCGGACCGGCCTGAGCCGCAACCCTGTTCGCGTGCTGCTGCTGGTCAACCTGGTGCTGTGGACGGTGACCCTGCTGTTCCCGCTACGATCCTCGATCGTCCTGCTCGCTGCCGGAATGTACGTGTACATGCTGCTCGTGCCGTACGCCGAGGCCGCCGAGCAGACGATCCTGCAGAAGGTGGTGCCCTACGAGCGGCAGGGCCGGGTCTTCGGCTTCGCGCAGAGCGTCGAGCAGGCCGCGTCCCCGCTGACCGCGTTCCTGATCTCACCGATCGCCCAGTTCGTCTTCATCCCGCTCATGACCGACGGTGGTGCGGGCGCTCGGACGATCGGCGACTGGTTCGGCACCGGCGCCGACCGCGGCCTGGCTCTCGTCTTCATGCTGACCGGCGTCATCGGCCTGATCGCCACCATCCTGGCACTACGCAGCCACCCGTATCAGCGGCTGAGCCGCCGGCTCGACTCGGGCCCGGCAACCGGGGCAGCCACCGCAGCGTCGCCTCGACCTTGAAGCCGCCGCCGGGCAGCGACTCTCCCGCCGTGCCGCCGAACATCTCGCACGCGTCGGCGGCGTGCCGGTGCGCCCGGACGGTGGTGGAGTCCACGGAGATGTCCCGGTCCAGGCGGCCCTCGGCATCCTGCTCGGCCTGGATCGCGGTCAGCAGCATCCGCCAGGTGCCATCGGCCGACCAGCGGCGGTGCCGCTTGTAGACCGTGATCCAGGTGTCGTCGTGCGGTGGTCATTCCACCGACCGCCCCGTCGCCCACCCCACCCCGTACCCGCCGAGGGCCTCAAGCCTGAGGGAGGAATACGGCGCTGGTTGACATGGCGGCGCGTGCTACTGCGTTGGGTGGAGGCGGACGTCCACCGGATGATTGACGACAGTCAAGGCTGCCCGTGGATACCTTGTCGCATGAACGACCGGCCGGCCGCCTCGCGTGCGGCAAGCCGGCGTGATGACGCGTCGAAGCAGCTCCTCGATCAATTGTCAGGCAGATGCGGGCGAACGTGCCCGTGCTCCAACCGTGGCGACGGGGTGTCCCGGCCGCGCTCGGACGTTACGGCGGCATCCAGCCTTCCGAAAGGTGACAACACGTGAAAGTCGCTTCAGCACTGGCACTCGGCGTGGCCGCCGCTGCTCTCCTCACCACGCCGCCCGCGCTGGCCCACTCCCCCCAGCCGGCCCCGAGCCCGTCCCGCGAGCCGGTGACCGGCGACGGTGACGTGGTCATCTCGGAGGAGGTCCACGCGGCGGGGCTGATCAATTATTCATGCGGCCCGAATTACAACCCGTACGACTACTACCCCGCCAAAGCCGACAGGGCCCGGCTGGAGTACGCGGCCGGGACGTCCCGCGGTGGGGCGGGCCTCTACAGCGGTACGTGGGACTCCGACATCTGGTGGGCGTGGGGCAGCGGCCTGCAGGCGGGCGACAAGGTGTCGCTCGACTGGTCCGACACCGGGGGCTCCTCTTATCACGCCTGCCACAAGACGATCGCCAGTGGCGCGAGCAGTGGGACCACGGGCGGGGTCAACGAGGTGGAAGGCCGCTACTTCAGAGCCTGCGTGAAGGGCGGCAGCAGCTGGAGGTGCACGAGATGGTGGCACGTCAAGGGTTCGTGAGCAGCGCCTCCTGACCGGTACGCCCGGCGGTGAATGTCATGCCGGCCGGATCCCTCACACCTTCCACGTAGAAGGGAGATCCACACGATGAGAGGCTCTCGTCCCGCCGTCCGCACGGCCACGCGGGCCGCGGTGACGGTCGTCGCCGCGGTCGCGACCGCGGCGACCGTCCTCCCGGCCGCCGCGCACGCGGACGGCACGTACCGCTGGCAGAACGAATACACGCGCCAGTACCTGGAGGTGTACAACAAGTCGAAGGCCAACGGCGGCATCGTGTCCGTCTGGCCCTACAACGGCGGCAAGAACCAGCTGTGGAAGGACACCAAGACCAGCGCCGGCTACTACCGCGTCCGCAACGTGAACAGCGGCAAGTCCATGGACCGCTGGAACTCGACCTTCTCCCCCAGCTACAACGGCGCCGCGTGCCCGGTCACGCAGTGGAGCTGGTGGGGCGGGCTCCAGCAGCAGTGGAAGGGCCGCAGCGTCTACAGCAGCATCTACAGCCGCCGATTCCTCATTTGGTACAACTGGCAGGGCTGCCGGGGCGACATCTGGCACGACACTCTGGGCGTGCTGCAGCCCTTCCATTACTCCAACGTCATTCTCTACTCGCGCGATTACTGCACCGAGGGCCGCTGGATCGGCAAGGGCGAGTGCTTCTGGAGGAGGAACGGCAAATGAGAAAGGGCACACCACCGCTGCTGGCCGCCGGGGCCGTCCTGCTGACCATCGGAGCCGCCGCGTTCAGCCTCCATCCGGCCGCGTCCGGTTCCGCCACCTCCTCGGCTCTCGACCCCGACCCCCTGCCCACCACGGGCGAGGTTCTGCCGGTTCCCGGGCCCACGGGGACGCTCGGGCCGGAGCCGTCCCCGATCCCGGAGCCGGTGCTCACCGCCGTCCCGTCGGATCCGGGCCTCCCGATGCCGCTCGATCCGTACATGACGTCCATGGCCGACATCCACACCATCGACCTGGCCAAGGACGCCGCGACCGCCACGTGCATGCAGTCGCTCGGCTTCTCGGCCTGGACGGCGGGCGTCGTACGGAACTGGAATCCCGAGGACTACGTGGAGGCGGATCTGATCGAACCCCTCGACGCCTCCGCGGCCTCCCGGTCCGGATACCCGCGGCCCGCGCTCGACCCCGCGGCGGCGGCCGCCGCTTCGGAGCCCGCGGACCAGCGTGCCCCCACACCGGAGGAGATGCAGGCCTACGACGGCACCGCCGCCACGACCGGGCCGGGCGAGGCCATCCCCCAGGGCGGCTGCGCGACGAGCGGCGAGGCCCGCGTCCTGGGCCAGGACCACGCCCTGGCCGCCGACCCCCGGCTGCTGGCCGACGACGCGAGCTTCCTCGCCCTGGAGCACACCGCCGTCGCACGGGCCCTGACCCAGTGGGTGAGCTGCATGACGACCAAGGGGTACGCCTACGACAGCCCGATGAGCGCCCGCGCCGACCTCCGCTGGGCCAACCGGGAGCCCGGTGTGGCCGCGACGCAGGCGGAGAAGCAGGTCGCGGCCGACGACGCCGCCTGCGCGAACGGCGCCGACCTGCTGCCGACGTACCGGGCGGCGAAGCGCGCCTACGAAGAGGTCATGGTGCGGGACCAGCGGCAGGCGCTGACCGAGTCGCTGTCCGTCTTCACCACCTGGGTGCAGCGTGCCAAGGCGGTGCTGGCCGGCCGGTGATCCGCCGGACCGTCCTCGCGGCCGGGCCCGCGCGGGAACTGTGCCGAGGCACGTCCTATGTCGAGCGGAGATCACATGAAGCAACACCTGGTCCGCCGCCTGATCACCGCGGCCACTCTCGTGACGGCCCTCGTGACGGTGCCGCTCATGCCGTCGCAGGCGGCCTCCGCGGCGGCGCCCGGCCCTCGCGTGGACCCGAAACTGGCGGAGAAGCTGTCCGCGGGCGGCGAGGTCCGCGTGAACGTGGTGACGCGGGACCGCGCCGACCTGTCCGCCGCGGCCTCCGCGGTCGGCCCCGGCCAGGTGGTCCAGACGCTGTCGCGATTACCGGTGCTCACGCTGCGCGCCGACCGGGCGGACGTGCAGCGGCTGGCCGGACAGCCGGGCGTGGTCAGCGTGTCGGAGGACGTGCCGGTCCCGCCGGCGCTCGCCGAGAGCGTGCCCCTCATCGGCGCCGACCGTACCCGGGAGGCGGGGCTGACCGGTGAGGGCAGCGTGGTGGCCATCCTGGACTCGGGCGTCGCGGTCCACCACCCCTTCCTCGGCGGGCGTGTCGTGGCCGAGGCGTGCTTCTCCCCCACCGACCCCGCCTACGGAGCCTCCAGCCTGTGCCCGGACGGCGCGGACCAGCAGGAGGGGCCCGGAGCGGCGGACGCCGACAGCGGGCCGTGCGCGTACCTGGACTGCGGCCACGGCACCCACGTGGCCGGAATCGTCGCCGGCCAGGAGACCGGCGACGCGGCGGGCGGGGTCGCCCCGGGGGCCGATCTCGTCGCCGTTCAGGTCTACAGCAGGTTCGACTCCTTCTCGTACTGCGGGACCGCCGGGCCGCCGTGCCTGCTGAGCTTCGTCAGCGCCCAGCTCGCGGGGATGGAGAAGGTACTGGAGCTGATCGACGAGGGCGTCCCCGTGGCCGCGGTCAACCTCAGCCTGGGCAGCGGCAGGTACACCGCCCCGTGCGACGACGATCCGCGCAAGCCCGTCATCGACCGGCTGCTCGTCGCCGGGGCGCCCACGGTGGTGGCCGCGGGCAACAACGGCTACACCGATGCCGTCAGCGCTCCGGCCTGCGTCTCCTCCGCCATCGCGGTGGGCAGCACCACCGACCGGGACGAGGTGTCCTCCTTCAGCAATCGGGGGCCGCTGCTGGACGTGTTCGCTCCCGGGTCGGACATCGTCTCGTCGGTGCCCGGCGGCCGGTGGCAGTCCAAGAGCGGCACGTCCATGGCCGCCCCGCACGTCGCCGGGGCCCTGGCAGTGCTGCGCCAGGCCCGTCCCGACGCCACGCCGTCCGAGATCGAGGCGGCGCTGGAGGACACCGGCAAGCCCATCGTGTACGGCGGCGACACCACTCCCCGGATCCAGCTCGACGAGGCCGCCCTGGGCTCCGCCGCCCGCCCCGGTCCGCACCAGCTCTTCCAGGTCCGCACCCGCATCCTCAACAACGCCCAGATCAGCGCCAACTCCACGATGACGGTCCCGGTCGCGGGCGTCGCCGGGCTTCCCGCCGGCGGCATCGCCGCCGTCGCCGTCAACATCGCCGCCAAGGGCGACTTCTTCAACACCGGCTCGCTGGCCGTCTATCCCTCCGACGAGCCCGAACCGGAGGGTGACGTGCTCTTCTACGACGCCACCCGGTACGCCTCGACCATGGTCGTGGCGAAGGTCGGCGACGACGGCGCGCTGAAGCTGGAGAACCGCAGCGGCCAGGCCGTCCGCGTCTACCTCGACGTGCACGGCTACACCCTCGACCACGCCGCGGCCACCCTCGGCGGCACCTACCACCCGGTCGCGCCGTCGCGCGTCGCCGACCGGGTGTCGGTTCCGGCACTGGGAAATCTCGAGCTGACGACGCCCGGCCTGCCCTCCCCGCAGAGCGTCGCCCTGACGGTGCTGGTGAAGAGCGCCTCCACCGGCACGATCCGGGTCTATCCCGCCGGTGAGGCCTTCCCCGCCGACGCCAACGCCGACTACCCAGCCAACACCCCCGTGCAGTTCTTCACCATCGTCAGACCCGGCGCCAACGGGAAGATCAATCTGCATAACCTGGGCGGCGGCGCGGCCGAGGTCTCGGTCGAGGTGAGCGGCTACTACACCGCCGCCGAACGCGCCTCCCTCGTCAAGGCGATCGCCCCGGTCCGGGTGGCCGGCGGCGTGACGGTCGCCCCTGGCGGCACGTACGTGCTGCGGCCCTCCGGCAGCGGCGACGTCCCCTCGTCGGGTGTCCCGGCCGTCGGCGTCGCCGTCACCGCCGGCGGAACGGCGAACGGCACTGTCGAGGTCGTTCCCCCGGACGGCGCGGCCGCCGTACGGACGGTGGCGTACGCGGCGGGCAGGAACACGGTCGGCTTCGCCACGGCCGCGCTCCGCCCGGACGGCACGGTCGTGCTGAGAAACACCGGCGCCTCGCCGGTGACGATCTCCGTGGACGTCTACGCCTACTTCGGCAACAGGTAGCCCGTCCCCAGGCTCTGCGGTTCCGCCGACTGCCCCCAGCGTCATCCGCCATCCCCCATGGAGCCCATCATGAACAGATCCACGATCAGAGCGCTCGGCATCGGCGCGGCCGCCGTGCTGTTCACGGCCGGGCTCACCCTTCCGGCGGACGCGGTCGTTCCTCCGAGCACCGCGTCGCCGGAGACGCCGTCCTCGTCGGTGGCTCCGGCCGAGCGGGACCGCGTGCTGGCCGCGGACTGGCGTGCCTCGCCGGACCTCGCCTGGAGCACCGAGGGCGACGCGACCGGCTTCCACCTGCTGACGGCCGAGGAACGCACCGGCTACACCTGGCGCACGCTGGCGACGCTGAGCGAGCCCGGCTTCGACACCGACCGCTGGATCGGCAATGTCTGCTTCACCGCCTCCGGCAGCAAGGCGGTGGCCGTCTACGCGCCGCGCGCCTTCACCAACCAGGCGGACCTGTTCGACCGCGGGGCCTTCACCGCGCTCATCGACGTGCCCACCGGCAAGGTCACCAAGCTGCCGATCCGCTCCTCGCTCGCCTACTTCAATCCCGGCTGCGGACAGGGAGAGCGCAGTGTGATCACGCAGGCCAAGGGAGGGGGTGAACCGGGAGACGCACCGTCGCGCACCCGGCTGTCCGTACTCGACGCGACGTCGGGACGGCTGGCCGCGCCCGTCGAGCGGGCCGGGCAGGTCACGTCCGCCATCCCCGTGAACGGCGGCATCGTGGCCGCCACCGGCAGCAGCCTGCGGTTGTTTCCCGCGCACGGCAAGCCGCGCGAGCTCGCCAGGGCGGCGTCGGTGCCGTTCAGGCTGGCCGCCGACGCCGACGGCGGCGTGGTGTTCATGGAGTACCAGGGGGAGGTCGCCCGCGTGCGCCGCGTGCCGGTCGCCGGGGGTGAGGCGGCGGAGCTGGCCTCGGGGCCGCTCACCGACGTCAATGTGAGCGCGGGAACGGGCGGGAAGGTGTTCCTCACCGGGAGCCTCACGCCCGCGCGGCCGCTGCCCGCTCCCGTGACCCGCGTGGACGTTCCCGCCGCGGCCACGCTCTCGTCCCACGGACGGCTGGCCGTCCTGCCGCAGAAGCGGCCCTCGATGGGCTCGGGTCAGGAGCCGTCCGAGGAATGGGTACGGGCGATGACCTCGCAGCCCCCCCGGCGAACCCCAGGTCGTCCACCTGAAGACCAAGATCACGCCCACCGGCAGGGAGACCGACTTCACGGTACGAACCTCGGACCGCATGCCCGTCACCGATACCGCCACGGGCCGCGGGGCGGCGGCGGCCGCCGCCGGTTCGGGGACCGGCACGGTCGACACCGGCGCCTACTGTTCCGTGCCGCGCAACGATCCGTACACGCAGGTGTACCAGCCGACGCCGCGCCAGGTCGAGTGGGCCGCGGACCAGGCGGTGGTCGGCAACCTGACGATGCTCCGCCCGACCGGCTGGAAGCAGTCGGGCCTGACGCAGTGGAGACCGCAGGGCGAGTTCCCGCCGCTCTCCCTGGCGGGCGGCGGCCGGGTTCCGGTACAGGTGTTCCTCGGCATCATGTCGCAGGAGTCGAACCTCTGGCAGGCCACGGGCCACGTGCTGCCGGGAAGCACCGGCAACCCACTGGTCGGCAACTACTACGGCCGTGCGCTCTACAACGACGATCCGTCCGACGACTGGGTGATCAACTGGGACAAGAGCGACTGCGGATACGGCATCACCCAGATCACCGACGGCATGCGCAAGCAGGGCCACGAACGTCCCTGCAAGCCGGACGAGAACTTCTGCGAGGTCGCGCTGCCCGCCTGGAAGCAGCGGGAGATCGCCGTCGACTACGCCACGAACATCGCCGTCGGCCTGCGCATCCTGCAGGACAAGTGGAACCAGACCCGCAACGCCGGCCTCATCCACAGCAACGGCGATTCGGCGTGGCTGGAGAACTGGATCTTCGCCATCTGGGCCTACAACTCGGGCTTCCACCCGGACAAGCAGGACGGCTCGCCGTGGGGAGTGGGCTGGGCCAACAACCCCGCCAACCCCGTCTACCCGGCCAACCGCCACTTCTTCAACAGCAATCCGCACGACCCCGCCGAGCCGCAGCTCTGGCCGTACGAGGAGAAGGTCATCGGCTTCGCCGCCTACTCCATCTCCACCCCTGACGGCCCCGGTTTCCGCCCCGCCTGGTGGGTCAGCGGCGATGACCGCAATGCCGCCAAACCTCTCCTCACGTCCTTCTGCGACCCGGGCAAGAACGACTGCGACCCGGGCGACGCGGCCGCGCCGTGCAAGCACAAGGACGCCTCCGGCCAGTACGACCTGAAGTGCTGGTGGCACACCCCGACGTGGTACCGGATGTGCGGCAGCGGCGTGTGCGGCCACGAACTGCTGCGCTTCGACACCTCCTATCCCGAGCAACCCGACGGCACCCACTACACGCCCAACTGCTCGCTCAGCGGCATCCCGTCCAACGCCTACGTCGTGGACGACGTGCCGTCCTCGGTGCCCATCGTGCGCGCGGGCTGCAGCAGGACCTGGGGCGACTACGGCTCGTTCACGCTCCACTTCAACGAGACCGACCCGGCGCCGTACGTCTCCAGAGTCGACTTCCACCAGCTCGGCGGCGGCTTCGGCGACCACTTCTGGTTCACCCACACCAGGGACGCCACCAATACCGGCCAGCTCAAGTTCGGCGTCACCGGCGTCTGGCGCCCGCCCAGCTCCATGACCGGGTGGACGCGCATCAAGGTGCACATCCCGGAGGTCGGCGCGCATACCCAGCTCGCCGACTACATCATCGATCCCGGCGGCAACGCGCCGACCCGGCATCGGATCGTGGGCCAGTACTGGCAGAAGAACACCTGGGTGGATCTCGGTGTGTTCCAGCTCAACTCGGGCGCCAGCGTGTCGCTCAGCAACCTGACCAGGCGTGAGGAGGGCCGCAACTGGGACTGGGACATCGCCTTCGACGCCATGGCCTTCATCCCGACGAGCAAGCCCAAGGTCGACTACGTGGGCCTCGGGGACTCCTATTCGGCGGGGCAGGGCAACGAGCCGTACGACGAGGTCAGCAACTTCACCCTGGGCACCCGCGGCTCGACCTGCCACCGGTCCAAGGCCGACGCCTACGCGCGGATGGTCAGATGGCCCGGCTCGTCCAGCACCATCGAGAGCGAGGCGAGGACCGGCAACGGCACCACCGGCTTCGCCCTGCTGGCCTGCTCGGGCGCCCAGACCAAGCACGTCACGGGCGACGCCTACGCCAACGGCGAGCCGCCGCAGATCGACCAGGGCTACCTGGACGCCGACACCGATCTGGTGACCCTGACGATCGGCGGCAACGACGCCGGCTTCTCCGACGTCATCGCCCGCTGCAGCCTCGGCCTCAACTGCCGCGACGACAGCACCGAGAACGCCATCGCCGCGCTCGACGGCCCGCTCGCCGACACCTATACCAAGATCCACCAGAAGGCGCCGAACGCCCGCATCATCGTCCTGGGCTACCCGCACCTGTTCAACGTGCAGAACGAGGCGCCACTGAACTGCATCAGCTCCTTCCGCATCGGCCAGCTCGACGCCCTGTGGCTCAACGACATGACCGACAAGATGAACGCCGTCAGCACGGCCGCCATCACCCGTTTGCGCCAGGAGGGGGTCGACATCTCCTTCATCGACCCGGTGCCGGCCTTCACCGGCCACGCGATCTGCGACGACGACCCCTACGTGCGCGCGATCGACATCACCACCGACGGAGCCTCCTACCATCCCAACCCCGCGGGCCAGCGAGCGTACGCCGCGCTGGTGCAGTCCGCGCTGAACAGCTGACTGAAATGTGAGCACCAGTCATGTCGATCTTCATCTCGCACCCGCCGGCGGCGCTCGTCCTGCTGCTGACCCTCGCCGGCCCGGCCCAGGCCACATCGTCGTCCTCCGAGGTCACCGAGACGGTGATCAAGGAGGGGCGCATCCTCGACCTCACCATCGCCTCACCGCTGATCGACGTCCCGGGCAAGGTGCGGTTGCTCCTGCCGCCCGGCTACAGCAAGACCGCGACACGCCGCTGGCCGGTGCTCTGGTTGCTGCACGGCGGCGGCGGCTCCTACACCGACTGGACCGCGCAGGGCGACGCCGACGCGATCGTGGGCACCCGCGACGTGCTGGTGGTCATGCCCGACACCGGCACCTGCTCGGGCTACATGGACTGGAAGGACCCGGGCCTTCCGCCGCACAAGTGGGAGTCCTTCCACATGGGCGAGCTCTACGACCTGCTGAAGAACGAGTACCGCGCCGGCGACCGGCAGGCCATCGCGGGCCTGTCCATGGGCGGCGGCGGAGCCATCGGATACGCCGCCCGCTTCCCCGGCAGGTTCACCGCCGCCGCCTCCTTCAGCGGAGCGCTCGACAACGACTATCCGGGCAACCCCGGCCTGCCCGCGATGGCCGCGATCGCGAGCGGCGCGTTGGCCTGCGGCGTCACCGTCGAGCAGATCTACGGCCCGGTCGGCGGTGAGTACTGGAACCGGTACAACCCGAAGCACTCGCTCGCGGCGCTGCGCGGGACGAGACTCTACATCGCCACCGGCGACGGCCAGGCGGGCAAGGACCAGGCCGGGGTGGGCAACCCCCTCCTGGTGGATCCGGTCGAGCAGTCGGTGTACGGCATGGCCACGCAGGCCATCGACAAACTGGGCGAGCTGGACATTCCACTGCGGGTGCACATCAAGCCCTTCCACCGTCACGACTGGCCCAACTGGCAGGGTGAACTACGGCGCTCGATCGACTCCCTGCTCGGCACCTGAATGGGGGGCCGCGCTCCTTGGGCGAGCCCGTGGACATTCGCCCCGGCCGGGGCTCCGGCGGGCGGTCGGCCTCGCCGACAAGCACGGGGGCCTGGCCGGCGCCTGGTGAAGCCGAAGTTCCCCCACCCGCCCGGCGCCGGCCCGCGACCGCCCTCGCGACGGTCGCTGCCTGCGCTTGCCCGTGACGGCACGCGTCTGTTGCGGCGGCCGCCGCGGCCGGGCATCGTAGGAGCGCCGTTCCCTTCCTGGAGGCGGACCATGACGCTGGTGCGGGGGTGAGGGTTTGTCCGGCAGGCCCGCGTCGTTCGCCCGTCGGCTGTCCGCTCTGGACCCGCGGTTGCTCGACCTCGCCCTGGCGGTCGCGCTGGGCGTCGGCACCTCGTTGTGGGAGGTGCTGGAGCTGGGCAAGGGGCGCCCGGCCGATGCGCAGTCGCTGGCGCTGACCGCGCTGGTGAACGCGCCCCTCGCGCTGCGCAGGCGGGCGCCGTTCACCGTCCTGGTCGTCTCGACGTCGGCTGCGCTGCTCTACCACCTGCTGGGCCACCACCCGGGGCTCAACAGCATCGGCCCGCTGCTGGCGCTGTACTCCGTGGCGGCGCACAGTTCCTGGCAGGCCGGCGCGGGCGGGGCGGTGCTGGTGGTGGCCGAGTGGACGCACGCCTCGGTCAACCAGCCCGGCGTGGCGCTGTGGTCGGCGCTGGGCCAGTCGCTCATCGTGGGCGGCTGGGCCTTCACCACGGGAACGATCGTGCGCCTGCTGAGCGCGCGCGGCAAGCAACTGGTGGCGCTGGCCGAGCAGTTGGCCGCGGAACAGGACGCGGCCACCCGCCGGGCGGTGACCCGCGAGCGGGTGCGCATCGCCCGGGAGCTGCACGACGTCGTCGCACACCACATGTCGGTCATATCCGTACAGTCCGGGTTAGGCCGTTACGTGGCGCTGTCCGACCCCGCCACCGCGCACGCCACGCTGGGCGTCATCGCCGACACCAGCCACGAGGCGCTCACCGAGATGCGGCGCCTGCTGTCGATCCTGCGCGTCGAGGCCCACGAGCAGGACGAAGGGCGCTACGCCACGATGTCCCGCCTGAGCGACCTCGAGACCCTCGTGGAGCGCATGCGTGCGGCCGGGCTGAACGTCCGGTTGACCGTCGAGGGCCCGGCCAGGACACTGCCGCCGGGCCTCGACCTGTGCGCCTACCGCATCGTCCAGGAGTCGCTGACCAACGTGCTCAAGCACGCCGGGGCCGGCCGGGCGGACATCAACCTGACCTACGCCCCCGACCAGCTGACCCTCCGCGTCACCGACGACGGTGCGGGCCCCGCCCCAGGACCGGGCCGTGGCGGGCACGGGTTGATCGGCATGACCGAACGTGTCAGGCTCTACCAGGGAACGATCACCACAGGCGGTCGCCCGCAGGGCGGCTACGAGGTTCTGGCGACCTTCCCGCTCTCCCCCTCCGAAGTGGACGAACGGATCTGATGACCAAGGTCCTGGTGGTGGACGATCAGGTGCTCATCCGGGCCGGCCTGGCGGCGCTGCTACGGGCCGCCGGGCTGGAGGTGGTGGGCGAGGCCGTCGACGGCGAGGAGGCCGTGCGCCTGGCCGCCGAGCTCCGGCCCGAGGTGATCCTCATGGACATCAGCATGCCGCGACTGGACGGCATCACCGCCATGGAGCGCATCCTGGCCTCCGCCGCCGGCCTCCCGCCCAAGGTCCTCATCCTGACCACCTTCGACCTGGACGAGTACGTCTACAACGCCTTACGCCTGGGAGCCAGCGGCTTCCTGCTCAAGGACACCTCCCCCGAGCGCATCATCTCCGCCATCGGCGCCGTCGCCGCGGGTGACGTGCTGCTGGCGCCGGGCATCACCAAGCGCCTGATCGAGGCGTTCACCGTCCCGCCCACGCCCCCACCCTCCCTCGACGGCCTGACCGCCCGCGAGACGGAGGTGCTGCGCCTGGTGGGGCAGGCGCTGTCGAACAAGGAGATCGCCGACCGGCTGTCGGTGAGCGAGGGCACCATCAAGACCCATCTCAACCGGCTGATGAGCAAGCTGGGCCTGAACAGCCGCGCGCAGGCGGTGGTGCTGTCCTACGACTGCGGCCTGGTCAAGCCCGCCGCCCACTGACCGGCGCCTCAGCAGGCGGTGCGTCCGGGATGGCGGATGTCCCGGAGCTTGCGCCGGCCCATGGGCCCGGAGTAGAACCCGGTACACGGGGCGTCTCCCTCGTGAACCTTCTTCAGGCTCCGCGGCGAGTGCCCTGGTCAGTGAGCGCCTCGACTGGTTCGTCGTGTCCGAGCCGATGCCGGTGTGGAACGGTGCTTCCCACACGGGCGACTGCCTGAATCACCCCGATCTGCCGGACATCGAGGCGGACGTGCGCCTGCCGTGGGTGATCGAGTGGCCGCACGGATTCCCCACTGTCCCGCCGGATCGGACTCGACCTGGCGCAACGGCGGCGACGCCGTCCGTTCGCGTCGCCGCATCCGACAGGCGGTGACCAGCCCGATGGCGGACGCCCGCCGCTTCCTCGGGATGGTCAACATCCCCCGGCCTCAGATCGCGCCTGCTCGATGGCGGCCGGACGCAGCTGTGCCGCGCGGATCCGCGAGACGTCCAGCTTGCTGGAGCGGTCGAAGCGATAGATCCCGTTCTGTTCCTGGAAGACGTCGGTGAGCTGCGTGTAGCAGTAGCCGAACATCCGGGGGTCGTTCAGCAGGACCCCGACCAGCCCGGCGAACCGCTGCTGGAGCTCCTCCTCGCTGACGGGACGCTCGCCGTACCCCCAGGAGCTCTCATCGGGACGCACGTCCGGATTCCACCAGATGCCGCCGAACTCGCTGCAGAAGTACGGCTGCCCCTGGTACGGCACCGACCACGCCGTGCCGTCGGGATCGGCGTTGACGTACGGCGTCCCGTCGGCCAGCCCCTCCATCAGCTTTCCGAACACCTCGGGATCCTGCTCGTAGCAGTGCGAGTCGTAGACGTCGGCGCCGGGGACCCGGTGCGCGTAGCCGGACGCGTCGATCACCGGGCGGGTGGGGTCGGCCGCCTTCGTGGCCAGGTACATGCCCCGGGTGACGTCGTCGAGCACGGTGATCCGGTCGTGCAGCCGCTGCCAGGTCTCGTTGAGCGGGCACCAGCCGACGATGCTCGGGTGGGAGTAGTCGCGCTCGACCGCCTCCAGCCACTGGGTCACGAACGACGCGGTCGGCTGCTGGTTGTCGCCGGGCGGCCCGCTGACGTTGGCCCCCCAATCCCCGAACTCGCCCCAGACCAGGAAACCCGCCCGGTCGGCGTGGTACAGATACCGCTCCTCGAACACCTTCTGGTGCAGCCGGGCACCGTTGAAACCCGCGGCCATGGCCAGCTCGATGTCGCGGCGCAGGGCCTCGTCCGTGGGCGCGGTCATCAGGCCGTCGGGGTAGTAGCCCTGGTCGAGCACGAGCCGCTGGTAGCGCACCTCGCCGTTGAGCAGGACGGCGTGCCCGTCGATGGCGACCGAGCGGAGCCCGGCGTAGCTGGTGGCGGTGTCGACCACGGCGCCGTCGCCGTCGAGCAGGTCGATGCGCAGGTCGTACAGGTGCGGGTCCTCGGGGGACCACAGCCGTACCCGGTCGTCCGGCAGCGGCAGCCAGACCTCGGCGGCCAGGTCGAGGTCGGCGCGCGCCCGCGCCTGCGCGAGGTCGCCCGCCTGGTCCGACACCGTCACCCTGACGGCGTGCCCGGGACGGTGGCCCGACACCGGCACGGTGACGCGGAACGCGGAGGCCGCGACGTTCGGCGTGATCCGCGGCCGGCCGAGGTGCGTGCCGGGCACGGGCTCGCACCACACCGTCTGCCAGATGCCGGTGGTGCGCCCGTAGTGCGCGCCGCGCCCCTCGTAGTCGGTGCTCTGCTTGCCGCGCGCCTGCGGGCCGGAGCGGGCGTCGCGGGCGCGCACGACCACGGTGTACGTGTGCGCCGGATCGGCCGCCGCGGTCAGATCGCAGGTGAACGGGGTGAACCCGCCCCGGTGCCGGCAGGCCTCGACGCCGTCCACCCACACCGTGGTGTCGTGGTCCACCGCCTGGAAGTGCAGCAGCACCCGCTGCCCGGCCCAGTCCTGCGGCACCCGGACGGTGCGGCGGTACCAGACGGCCGGATGGAAGTCCGGATCGCCGATGCCGGACAGCGACGCCTCCGGGCAGAACGGCACGACGATCTCGCCGGTCAGCTCCCGGTCGAGCAGGCCCCGCTCCAGCCCGGAGTCGCCGGGATCCCTCTCGAACTGCCAGGTTCCGTTGAGGCACCGCCATGCGGGGCGGACGAACTGCGGACGCGGGTACTCGGGACGGGGAATGACGGTGTTCACAAGACTCGCTTTCTCCGGGGATTCAGGACTTGACGGCACCGGCGATGCCCTCGACGAAGTACCGCTGCAGGACGATGAACAGCGCGACGACGGGCAGCAGCGAGATCGTCGCCGCGGCGGCCATGCCGGACCAGTCGGTGGTGTTCTCGCCGACGAACGCCAGCATGCCGACGCTGACGGTGCGCAGGTCGGGCCGGGAGAACGTGAAGACCAGCGGCAGGAAGAACGCGTTCCAGGTGTTCAGGAAGGTGAGCACGGTGACCGTGGCCGTCACCGGCTTGGCCAGCGGCAGCATGATGCGGAAGAAGACGGTCAGGAACCCGGCGCCGTCGATGAGCGCGCTTTCGGACAGTTCCTTGGGGATGCCGCGGAAGTATCCGGCGTAGAGCAGGATCGCCGACACGTTCGCGGCCCCCGACATCGCCACGATCATGCCCGTCAGCGAGTTCAGCAGACCGAGCTGCTGGGAGAGGTCGACCAGCGGGATGATGGTGTATCCGGCCGGGACGAACAGCGTGGCGACCAGGACGCCCATGACGATCCGGCGCCCGCGGAAGTCGTGGCGGGCCAGGACGTAGCCGGCCATGGCGCACCGGACGAGCACCACCACGACCGTGCTCACCGTGACGATCACGGTGTTGAGCAGGTACTTCCCGAACTGCGCGCTGCTCCACGCACGCTCGTAGTTCTCCCATGCCGGGTTGTCGGGCAGCAGGCCGAGCCCTTGGGTGAACACCTCCGCCGACGTCTTGAGCGACGCGGAGACCATCCACAGGAACGGGTAGATCCACAGCAGGCAGCCGATGGCGAGCGCGGCGGCGGCCAGCCACCAGGGCAGCCGGCGCAGCGTCGCGCTCCAGGTCCGTCGCGGGCGGGGGCGGGTCTGTGCGACCGTGCTCATGCCGCCCTCCTGGTCCGCCGGGCGGCGCGAACCGCGAGCAGTTGCAGGACGCCGACGACGCAGACGAACAGGCCGAACAGGACGGCGGCCGCGGAGGCGTACCCGAGCCGGGGGATGGTGGCGGCGAAGGCCCACCGGTAGATGTAGACCTCGATCACCTCGGTCGAGTAGAACGGGCCGCCGCCGGTCATGGTCAGGACGAGGTCGAAGACCTGCAACGACGCCTCGATCGACAGCAGCGTGATGATGACCAGGAAAGGCTTGAGCAGGGGCAGGGTGATGTGCCGCAGGATCGCGGGGGCTCCGGCGCCGTCGAGGCGTGCCGCCTCGTACACCTCGTTCGGCACCGTCTGCAACGCGGCCAGCCAGTAGACCAGGGTGATCCCGAACCACTTCCACACGTACACGGCGATCGTCGTGCCCAGCGCCGTCGACGACTGGCCGAGGAAGTCGATGCCGTCCGTCACCAGGCCGGCCTCGCGTAACGCGAGGTTCACCGGGCCGCTGGCCGGGTCGAAGACGAACTGCATGACGACGCCGACGATCGCCGTGGTGGTGACCACCGGCAGGAACAGCGCGGTGCGGAACAGCTTGCGCAGCGGCATGCGGGGCGAGTTGAGCAGGATCGCGACCAGCAGGGTGACCAGCACCTGGAGCGGCACCGCGCAGACCATGAACGTCAGCGTCAGCCGGAACGAGCTCCAGAACATCGGGTCGGCGAGGACCTCGCGGTAGTTGGCCACGCCGATGAACGTCCGGCCCGTGTCGAACCCGTTCCAGTCGGTGAGCGAGTACGCGTAGCTCCCGATGATCGGGTAGACGGTGAACGCGCCGTACAGCAGCACGGTCGGGGCCAGGAACAGCCAGACGTACGCGGTGCCGCGCGGTCGCGTTCCCGGCGCGGCAGGGAGTGCGACCGTCATCCGCGCGTCTCCGGAGCGCTCTGCCCGGCGCCGCCCGTGGTGCTCTGGTCGACCACCAGCCGCCAGGGCGCCTCCAGATGGACGGGCGGGCCCTGGTCTCCTTCGACGCGCTCCAGCAGGCGGGTCACGGCGAGCTCGGCGATCCGCTCCTTGTCGGGCGCGATGGTGGTGAGCGCCGGATTGGCGAACCGGCCCTCTTCGATGCCGTCGAACCCGACGACGGCGACGTCCTCGGGCACCCGCAGCCCCCGGGACACCACCGCCCGCACCGCCCCGATGGCCAGCAGGTCGTTGTAGCAGAACACCGCGTCCGGCGGCTCTGCCAGATCGAGCAGCTGGTCCATCGCGCGCCGGCCGTCTTCGCGCTGGTAGCGCCGCACCCGTACGGTGAGCTCGGGCCGGAGCGGCAGCCCCGCCTCGGCCAGCGCCTGCTCGTACCCGTCGGACCGGTGCGCCGAGGTCTGCCTCCGCGCCGCCGCGGTCTCCGAGCGCGGCACGTGGGGCACGCCGATGGCGGCGATCCGGGTGCGGCCCAGCGAGATCAGATGCGCGGTGGCGCTGCGCGCCGCGGCGGTGTCGTCGATGGACACGTGGTCGAGCCCCTCCACCCGCATCTCGCCCAGCATCACCGTCGGGCAGTTGCCCGCCCAGCTACGCAGCTCGTCCTCGGTCAGGCCGAGCGGGCTGAAGATGAACCCGTCGAAGAGGGCCGACCGGTCCCGCCGCATGACGATCTGCCGCTCCCGTTCGGCCACCCCCTCGGTGCGGTCGATGAGCACCGTGTACCCGCGCTCCTCGGCCCGATCCACCACGTGGGCGGCCAGTTCGGTGAAGTACGGCACGTCCAGCGGCAGCACGAGGGCCAGCAGGTTCGACCGCCCCCGATTGAGGCTGCGCGCGGCGACGTTGGGCCGGTAGTCGAGTTCGTCCAGGGCGCGCTGGACCTGGGCGCGGGTCTCCTCCGACACGTAGGCGAAGTTGTTCACGACGTTGGAGACGGTCCGCACGGAGACTCCGGCCAGCCGCGCCACGTCACGTTGTGTCACCACGGTCGTTCACATCCTCCAGGGGAAGCCGATGACATTGAGTTCATACAAGAGTCTTGCCGCGCGGCATGCCGCGTGGCAAGAATGAATTTGCCGCGCGGCAACATTTTTTACGCGACGTTCACAGCCGCCGGCGGGAGGCAGGACCGATGACCGCGATGACTCGGCGGGGATTCCTCTCCGCAGCAGGCACCCTGGCCGCCGTGGCGGCGACCGGCGCGTGCGGTGGCGGCGGAGGCGGTGGCGGCGGTGCCGCGGGCGGGTCGCTGACCTGGTGGGACCACCAGAACCAGCTGCAGAAGGCGAAGGCGGACATCTTCGCCACGTTCGCCAAGAGCCCCGGCGGCGTCCCCGTCCAGTACACGTACTACAACCCCGCGAAGATGGGCCAGGCGCTGCAACTGGCCAAGCAGAGCAACCAGCTGCCGGACGTCCACTCCAACGCCGGCCTCAACAACGTGCCGCCCGCGGCGCTCATCGCCGCCGGGTGGGCGCAGCCGCTGGACCTCGGCGACGAGGCGACGGCCCGGATCAAGGACTCGCTCATCGAGGGCCTGCACGTCTTCGACGGCAAGATCTACGCCTTCCCCGTCTTCAGCCACCAGGTCTACGTCGCGGCGTCGTGGTTCAACACGGAGCTGGTCGCGCGCGCCGGGCTGGACCCGCAGGCCCCGCCCAAGACCTACGACGAGTTCCGGGCCGCGGCCCGGACGGTGCAGAGCAAGAGCGGCGGCCAGTCGTACGGCTGGGTGTGGAACGTCGGCATGCCGCAGCGGCTCGGCGAACAGGTCCACGACCTGGCGCAGGCGGCCGGGTTCGAGGGCGGCCTCGGCCTGCGGTACGCCACCGGCGAGTACGCCTTCCACGCCGACGAATACCTGGACGTGATCGAGTTCCTGGTGTCGCTGAGCCGGGACAAGCTGCTGGTGCCGGGGGCGAACTCCTGGACCGACGACGTGGCGCGCGCCCGGTGGACCGCCGGGGTGGCGGCGTACTACTTCGACGGCCCGTGGTGCCCCGGCGTGGCGCTGCAGAGCACGCCCGGCTTCGCGGACAAGCTCGGCGTGGGGCCGATCCTGGTGCCCGACGCGGGCGACACCGTGGCCACGTACCATGTGCCGCAGCCCGGCGAATACTGGCTGTCACCCGGAAGCAAGCACGCCGCGGCGGCGAACAAGCTGCTCGGCGACCACTTCACCACGGAGGACTACTCGCGCCGGGTCGCCGAGACCATGTCGCAGCCGCCCCGCGACATCGCCGTCGTCGAGCAGTCCCAAGCGCACCCCGCCTACAAGAAGCTGATCTCCTGGTTCCAGGAGAGCGTCTACCTCGCCCCCACTCCGGTCGCCGGGAACAAGGACGTCCAACGGGTGCAGATCGAGTCCAAGCCGGTCACCCCCACCCTCGGGGACATCGTCCAGGGCGCGTTCAGCGGCGACGTCACCGACGTGCGCGCGGCGCTGACCAAGCTGTCCAGCGACAGCGCCAAGGAACGGGACGCGGCGATCGCGGCGGCCAAGGGCAAGGGCGCGAAGGTCGGCCTGGACGACTACGCCTTCCCCAACTGGAAGCCGCGGACGGACTACCTCAAGCCCATGTACGCCGAGCGCTAGCGATGGGGGCTCATCCCGTGAACCGACCGAACATCGTGCTGATCATGACCGACCAGCAACGTGCCGGCTGGACCGCCGCGAACGGCTTCGCCCTGGACACCATGCCCTTCCTCGACGGGCTGATGAGCGGCGGCGTGCGGTTCCAGCGGGCGCACACCACGTCCCCGCTGTGCGTGCCGGCCCGGGTCAGCCTGCTCACCGGACGGTACCCGTCCGCGCACCGGGTCCGGCAGAACAGCGCCGCGCAGCACGTGCTGCGCGGCCCCGACCTGGTGGACGTGCTCCGCGACGCCGGCTACGCGCTGCACCTGGCGGGCAAGACGCACTTCCACCGCAAGCCCGGCGACTTCGACACCTTCGCCGCGCCGTACTGGCACGACCGCGGCCCGGCCGGCGCGGCGACCGCCGACCAGGCGCGGTTCGAGCAGTGGCTCGGCGCGCTCGACCACTCGGTCAGCCACGAGCCGACACCGTTCCCGCTGGAGTGCCAGTTCCCGCACCGGATCGTCTCCGACGCGATCAGCGCGATCGACCGGACGCCCGGCGACCGGCCGTTCTTCGCCTGGCTGTCGTTCCCGGAACCGCACAATCCGTACCAGGTCCCGGAGCCGTACTTCAGCCTCTTCGGGCCGGACCAGGTGCCCGACCGGCTGGCCGGGCCCGAGGGCGCCGCGCGCAAGGGCGGCACCTACTCCTGGCTGCGCAAGCTGATCGAGGAGAAGCGGCCCGGCTACGACGCCGAGTGGCGGCGCTACCGCGCCAACTACTGCGGCATGCTCCGGCTGATCGACGACCAGCTCCAGCGGTTCTTCGCGCACCTGCGCGAACGCGGGCGGGACGCGGACACGCTGGTGCTCTTCGTCGCCGACCACGGCGACTACGTCGGAGACTACGGGCTGCAGCGCAAGGGCGCGGGCATGCCCGAGTGCCTGATGCGCATCCCGTTCGCCGTCACCGGGCCGGGCGTGCGGGCCATGGACAACCGCACCGACTTCGTCTCGCTCGCCGACCTGTTCCCGACGGTCTGCGACGCGATCGACGTCGAGATCCCGCCCGGCGTCCAGGGCCGTAGCCTGTGGCCCCTGCTCACCGGGGCTCCGTATCCGGCCGAGGAGTTCGCCAGCGGATACGGCGAACGCGGGTTCGGCGGGCTGTCCTATGACGTGGACGAGCGCCCGCCGTTGCACTTCCCGTACGAGGGCCGGACCTTCGACGAGCTCAACACCGTCACCCAGTCCGGCACGACGGTGATGCTCCGGCGCGAGCAGTGGAAGCTGCTCCTGGACGAGCGCGGCGCCGGCGAGCTCTACGACCTGGACGCCGACCCCGCGGAGCTGGACAACCGGTACGACGATCCCGCGCTCGCCGAGGTCCGCGCCGCCCTCACCACCGATCTCGCCCGCTGGATGATCCGCGTCCGGGACGACCTGCCGGAGGCGGTCTACACCCTCAAACGCGCGTCACACAACTGGCACCAGGCCGGCGCGGAGCCGGTGGAGGCGCGGTAGACCATGGACACGGGGAGCACCCGCACATCGACGTGTCGGCCACCCGCGCCGACGACGGCTCGGTGCGGGTGGCCGTCGTCAACCGGCACCGCGACGAGACCATCCGCGTGCGGGTCGTCCTCGACGGCAGCTCCGGCGCCACCCCCGCCCGCGCGCTCGCCGTCCGCCCCCGCCTGATCGTCTGCGACGAGGCGGTCTCCGCGCTCGACGTCTCGGTACGGGCCCAGATCCTCAACCTGCTCGGGGAGCTGCAGCGGGACCTGGGGGTGGCGTACCTGTTCATCTCCCACGATCTGGGCGTCGTCCGTCACCTGTGTGACCGGGTGGCGGTGATGTACCTGGGCAAGGTCGTCGAGACCGGCTCCAAGGAGGACGTCTACCGGAGCGCGGCCCACCCGTACACGCAGGCACTGCTGTCGGCGGCGCCGAGCGTGGACGACTGGAGGGACGGCGAACGCGGCGAGATCGTCCTGTCAGGAGATGTTCCCTCACCGTTGGACCCGCCTTCAGGCTGCCCTTTCCGAACACGCTGCTGGAAGGTCCAGGATCGGTGCCGCGACGAGGAGCCGGCGCTCATCGGCCGGAACACAGGTCATCCGGTCGCGTGCCACTTCCCCGACGCACCGGCGACACCCGCGGCCGATCATGGCCGCGTCCTGAAGGAGTGATCCATGCTTGGCAAGTCCCTGTCAGTGCCGGCCGCCGTCGTGGCCGCTGCCGCCGTCATTGCCGCGGCCACGGTGACGGGCGCCGCCCCGGCCTCGGCCGCGGCCTCCGCCTGCGCTGACGCCCCCGTTCCCGCGCACGTCACGACGACCGCCGTGTTCAACGACCCCGCGGGCGGGGACCCGGCCGCCCTCGTGCGGACGCTCTGCGGCCTCGTCCGGCAGACCCCCGCCGGAGCCCGCATCCAGGTCGCCCACTTCGTCATGTCGGGCGCCGCGGGCACCGAGTTCGCCGACGAGCTGATCAAGGCGCACCAGCGGGACGTGGACGTCCAGGTCATCCTGGACGGGGACACGCGCGGCGCGGCCGTGGCCGGCAAGCTCTCCGCCGCGCTGGGCACCGACACGGCGGCCGGTTCGTGGACGCACGTCTGCAGCGGGCCGCTGTCCGGCGGCACCGCCGCGTGCATCGGCAACAAGGGCCAGCACAACAAGTTCTACCTGTTCTCCCGCACCGGCGACGCCTCCGACGTGGTGGTCCAGTCGTCGGCCAACCTGACCGACCTCAACTCCTCCACGTACTGGAACAACGCGGTCGTCCTGCCCGGGAACCGGCGCCTGTACGACGCCTACGCCGGCTACTTCGGCGACCTGGCCGCCGAGCGCAAGAACCTCGACTACTACCGCGTCGTCCAGACCGGCGGCCCCGGCGGGTCGGTGCGGGCCTCCTTCTTCCCCAAGGCGGACGGCGACCCCATCGTGGACGAGCTCGGCAAGGTGTCCTGCCGGGGCGGCACCACGATCCGGGTCGGCATGTCCGAGTGGGACACCTTCCGGATCGCCATCCCGGCCAAGCTCCGCGACCTGGCCGCCCGCGGCTGCACCGTCCAGATCGTGTACGGCATCATGAGCGACGAGGTCAAGCAGCTCCTGCTGGCCGAGCCGCGCGTCGAGCTGCGCACCCTGGGCAACGGCGGCGCGCTGCCCGGCCGCGTGCACTCCAAGTACCTGCTGATCGAGGGCTCGTACGACGGCGACCGCGACGCCCGCTGGGTGATCACGGGCAGCCACAACTACATCGAGACGTCGCTGCGCCGCAACGACGAGACGCTGCTGCGGCTCAACAACAAGGCGATCTACCGGCAGTACGTCGCCAACTTCGAGCGCATGCGCGCCGTCGCGCCCCTGGCCGGTTGATCCTCGATCGCTAGCCCCGTTTTCCGCACGTGAGGTTGTTTGAAGATCGCCAGGTTGCTGTGGTGATCGTCATCGCGGTATGACCTGGCTGGTGAGACAGCGT
>NZ_JBFAWA010000056.1:0-69067 GCF_040680035.1 Nonomuraea sp. NPDC052116
CAGCCTGGAGGCGCTGGTCTCCGCCCGCCTGCACGGGTTGCGCCCCGTGTTGTGGACCGTCTGGGGCCGGGACTGGGAGGCGGCGACGTTCAGCAGGCCAGCTGCGCGCCGGGGATCGCCGCCCTCGGCCGCGTTTTCCTGCACGGCCTGGGCGGCGGCCCGAACGCGAACGCCGAGGCGGCGCTCGCGTTTGGGCTCGGCCTCGCGCTGCTCGCCGCGACAGCCGTCGCCGCGGCGTTCAGGCGGACCCCTCCGGAGCCCTCGCCGGAACAGGGGCGCGCGGCCGAGCTGTCGCGGCTTTGACCCTGGTCAGGCGGTGCCGTGGGGGTTGTCGATGACGTAGCGCCACTGTCCGTCCGGGCCGCGGCGGACGACGTCGGTGGCGGTGCCGCTCATGTCGATCTTGGTGCCGTCCCGCGCGGTGCCGCGCATCGACCAGTCGACGATGAGCAGGGCGATGTCGCCGGACACGTACACATGCTTCGGGCGGGCCTCGATCGGGAGCCCGAAGCTCTGCAGGTGCCGGTTGGCGGCGAGCCGGGCGGGGCCGGTGACGGGGTGGCCGGGGACCGGGACGAGGACGGCGTCGTCCTCGTAGACGTGGTCGAGGGCCTGGGGATCGGCGGAGTTCATCGCCGCGACGAAGCGGGCGGCGGGGCTGTCGGCGTCGCCGGAGAGCACCACACAAGGCTGAGATGTGTCATGACTATTCATGACAAAATGATCATATCACAGCCTGCCTCTCCCTGGTCGCCGGAAAAGGCAACGGGCCCACGAAGGCCTGGTACGGGCGTTCGCGGGGCAGGCCTGGACGTCGCGAGGCAGGCGCGGACAGGACGGCAGTCGGCACGGCTTCGGGAGCGGGCCGACGTCGGCGGGCACCACCGCGGTGATGCGGGTGCGGTGCTTGGTCAGGAAGGTGATCTCATCCAGGTAGTGGGCGCGGTCGGCGAGTTGGCCGCGCGCCTCGCGGATGCCCAGTTCCCGCTCCGCCGGCGGCTGTCCGACTCATGCGTCCGGGGCGGTCAGGTTCCTGTCGCTGTGCGCCATGGGCCATAGGTGTACACAATGCCGGGGGGTTCGCTCACTGCTCCACGTCGTCGTAGGCGAGGGCGACCCGCATGTACCGGAGCCACGCGTCGGAGGTGCTCGAGCCGATGATCGCCCTCCTGGCCTTGTCGGTCGGGGCGTGCCCGGCGACGGAGGCGATGTCGCCCGCGTCGATGAAGGCCAGATGAAGGCCACCCGACTCTGCCCCGTCCGTGGTGGTGGGCCGACCGCCGGGAACACGCCTCCGATGCTCAGGCGCGGCGTTTCGCCGGCCCGGACGACTCGCGAAGCACCAGCTCGGTAGGCAGACGGATCGCCTCGCCCTCGCGTTGTGACCGCGCGGCGAACTGCTCGATCAAAGGCTCCACCGCGAGCCGGCCGGCGTGCGAGCCGGGCCCGGCCAGGGTGGTCAACGAGGGATGGACGAAGTCGGCGGCGAAGATGTCGTCGAACCCGATCACGCTGATGTCGGCAGGGACTCGAACACCGCGCTGGGCGAGGCGTCGGATGATGCCGATCGCCAGGAGGTCGTTGTGGGCCACCACCGCCGTCGCGTCGGTGCGCAGTGCTCCGTCGGCGGCGGCCCCGCCGCCTGCGACGTTGGGGGCGTACGGACCGATCCGGTGCGCCGTCAGACCGTGCGTTTCGGCCCCGGCGCTCAGTGCCGCCCAGCGCGCCGCGCCTATCCAGGAGCTGGGTGGCCCGGCGCAGTAGGTGAGGCTCTGGTGCCCGAGCGAGGCCAGGTGTTCCAGGATCTGCCGGCAGCCGGCGCCGGTGTCGAACGTCACGCTGGTCAACCCGGGCAGCTCTCGGTTGAACAGGACGATCCGGTGCAGCTTGGCGAGGTCGCGCAGGACCTCGTCGTCGAGCCGGCTGGAGGCCAGCACGAACCCGTCCACGCCGGCGGCCAGGTCGCGAATCTGGCTCTCCTCGATGCGCCGGGACTCCTCGGCGTTGACGATCACCAGAGTGACGTCGGACGCCTTCGCGCGCTGCTCCGCGCCGCGGATCAGCTCGAAGAAGTGGGGATTGGTGATGTCGGAGAGCACCATGGCGATGGTGCGGTGGCGTAGACCCGGAAGAGTGCGGTTCTGCGGTCTGTGCCGGTAGCCGAGCTGCGCGGCGGCGGTGACTATCCGCTGTCGCGTCGCTTCGTTGACCCGGCCGGGCTTGTTGAACGCCCGGGAGACCGTCGACGCGGCCACGCCCGCAGCTTGCGCGACGTCGAAGATGGTGGGCTCCACGAACGCATCTAGCCACGAGAGTGGAAATTTTGGCAACACCTTGCAGAAGTTGTCACAAGGTACCTACGTTGCGATCATGCCGGCCACTCGATGACGTCTCGGACGAGAGGAGCGCGGAGTGTCGCAGCCCGGGCAAAGAGGTCGAGGTGTGCAGCACGACGAGCGCGATATCTCGGGTCGGGCCAGGCGGTGGTACGCGGCTGTGACGGCCGGCGCCCTGCTGGCCGCGTCGCTGACGTCGGTCGGGGTGACGCCGGCGCAGGCGGCATCGACCGACTTCACCGTCTTCAACGGCCGTACGACCGCTCCGATCCTGATCGACCCGTCCTATGGCGGCGATCACGCCGATCGGGACTACAAGCAGGTACGCCGCGCGGTTCAGGACCTGCGTCAGGACGTCGCCATGGTGACCGGGGCGATCGATCCCGGTGAGGTGCAGAGCCTGTTCGCCGACGATGAGCCGGCCAAGGAGGCGCGGCTGGCGAAGGCCGACCGGAGCAAGCTGCCGGCCCTGCTGACCGGGGCCGCGGGTCAGAAGACCGCGATCATCGTCGGCCAGATCGGTCAGAGCCGGCTGATCGACGGGATCGTCGGAGCCGGCAAGTTCGACGAGGCCGCCGGGATCAAGGGCAGGTGGGAGGCGTACGCGACCAAGACCATCAAGAACCCGGTCCCCGGGGTCGACAACGCATTGGTGATCGCGGGCAGCGACGCCCGCGGGACGATCTACGGGATCTACTCGATCTCCGAGGAGATCGGCGTCTCGCCGTGGTACTGGTACAGCGACGTACCGGTCAAAAAGCTCGACGACATCAAGGTCTCGGGCAAGGCCCGGGTCGACGACGGGCCGGACGTCAAGTACCGCGGGATCTTCGTCAACGACGAAGAACGCACCGTCGCGTGGGCGAAGAAGAAGTTCCCCACCGCCAACGGCACGCCTGACGTCAACTACTACCGGCACGTCTATGAGCTGATGCTGCGGCTCGGGCTGAACACGCTCTGGCCGGCGATGCATCTGGCTTCGAGAGCGTTCAACGCGGTCACCGACACCGGGACGTACGACCAGGGGACCCCGATCAACGCCCGCGAGGCGGCGGCGTTCGGCGTGGTCGCATCCTCCTCCCACGCGGAGCTGATGCTGCGCAACAACGAGGGCGAGTGGCGGCAGTGGTACGCCCGCAACAAGGACGCGCTCGACATCAAGGGCCCGGACGCCGTGGCGGCCTTCGACTATTCGATCAACAAGCCCGCGATCCTCGAGTACTGGCGCCAGCGGGTGGTCGCCAACGCCGGCTTCGAGAACATCCTCGCCCTGGGTATCCGCGGTGTGCACGACAGCGATCCGGTGTTCACGCCCGGCAACCCGTACGGGTTCAAGGACAAGATCGAGATGCTGGCCGACGTCATCCGCGAGCAGCGCAAGCTGATCGCCGCGGTCTACGGCAGCGTCGACGCCGTGCCGCAGGTGTTCATCCCCTACAAGGAGATGAACGATCTCTACAACGCCGGGCTGAAGGACCACATCCCCGGCGACGTGACCCTGATGTGGGCCGAGGACAACCAGGGCTATCTGCGCCAGGTGCCCACGCGGACCGAAGCCGCCCGGTCCGGAGGAAACGGCGTCTACTACCACATCTCCTACTGGGGCGAGCCGAAGAGCTACCTGTGGCTGAACTCGACGCCGATGTCCTTGATGGTGCAGCAGCTGCGTCGGGCATGGAGTTCCGGTGCGGGGCGCTACTGGATCCTCAACGTCGGGGACATCAAGCCCGGCGAGATCAAGCTCGACCTGTTCGCCAAGCTCGCGTGGGACGTCGAGGGCTATGACGACACGAACATCGGGAGCAGGTTCCTCACCCAGCACGTGCAGCGGGACTTCCGGCTGAGGGGCGCCAACGCCGCCGTGGTCGCCGACGCGCTGGAAAGGTTCGACGCGCTCGAGAACGCCAAGCGCGCCGAGTTCTGGGGGGAGATCAACTCGTCCAACGCGAACTCGGGAAGGATCCACAACGGTCAGGTCTTCCCGTTCAGCGCCACCTCGGACGGGGACGAGCTCCAGCGCTACATCAACGAGTCCGGCAAGCTGGTGGCGATTCTCGAGGATGCTTCCGCGAAGCTCGACCCGCGCTATCGCTCCGCGTTCTATCAACAGGTGCTCCATCGAGTCCGGTCCTACCGCAACATGGCAGAGCAGATCGGCTACTACTGGAAGAACCAGCTCGCTGCCGCCCAAGGCCGCTACGCCAGCGCGGGAAGCTACGAACTGCTCTCGAAGCAGGCCCGTGAGCGCATCCTCACCGACGAGGACTACTGGAACACGATCAGCGGTGGCAAGTGGGACCACGCCATCGGCCACAGCCATCCCGAAGGCTTCCCGAACGAGGGCGCCGTCATGCTCACCAACGACCGGTATGCCCGGGTCGCCACACCGGCCGATGCGGTGGGCGCCGCCGCCGAGGGGAGCAAGGAGCCTGGCCGCGGCACGCTGAGGTTCAACTCGGCCGCGCCCGACGACAAGCGGTTCTTCGACGTGTTCTCCCGGGACGACGTAGCCGACCCGCAGGAGTGGGTCGCCGAGGCGGACGCTCCGTGGATCGCCCTTTCCCGGCGCTCGGGCACGACCGCGACAGAGCAACGCGTCACGGTGACGGTCGCCAGGAACCACCCGGCCACGACGGGGACGATCAAAGTCTTCAACGCCGTCGACGGCGCCAAGACCGGCGACCCGGTCGCGACGTTCACGGTCGAGGCGGAGCGGGCAGCCGTGGATCTGCGCCGGGTCGCCGAGCCGGCGCACCTGGAGGCCAACGGATACGTGGCCATCGAGGCCGAGCACTTCTCCGAGAACGTGCGCGGCGCCGACGGGAGCCGGTGGGCCCCCCTTGAGGGCGTGGGGCAGCGCGGGGCGTCCATGGGCAGCTTCCCGGAGATCGCGCCCCGGGTCGACTCCGGCTTCGAGACGACCGCCCGCCTGAGATACCGGGTGTACTTCACCTCCACCGGGAGGTTCACCGGGACCTTCTACCGGATTCCGACGCTGAACGAAGGCACAGAGGACGGCGGCACGCCGCGAACCGCGCGCACGGCGATCGGACTCGACGACCAGGCCCCCGGCCTGCTGCGCGGCAACTCCGTCGCCGGTACGAGCACCAGCACCTGGGGATTCAACGTCATGCATGGGATCGAACCCCTGAACTTCACCGTCGAGGTGACCACGCCGGGGTGGCACGACCTCGTGGTCTACCGCTCGGACGCGGCGATCCTCTTCGACCGGATCATCATCGAGACCCGCGCCGGCTCGGTCGGTGACGGCCTCGTCGGCCCGCCCGAGAGCCCGAACAACATCGCCGCACCTCAGAGGGCCACCGTGGCGCCTCGTCCTGACACGATGCCGGAGCTGCGCCGGCTGCCCGCGATCCGGACGTCGGCAGGCGAGACGAGCACGGTCGAGGGCGTGCGGGACGTGGTGTCCGCGGCCTCCGACAACGAGACCGCCGTGTCGGTCGCGGTGCAGAACGGTCAGGTGCGGGTCACCGGACACCGGGTCGGGACGGCCGAGGTCTCCGTCACCGCCGGACGTGGCGAGGCGTGGGTGGTGCCTGTCACGGTGGGCAGGGCTGCGGGGGCGCCGGTCGGCGCCTATCTGGAGCGGGACGGTTCGGTCGTCTTCGACGCGGCCGACGCGTTGGAGAAGAGTGCCTCCGCCAACGCGGTCGACAGCAACAACGGGACGCACGGCTGGGCGCTGGCCCGCAACGGTGTCCAGGCCGTCCCGCCGGCCGACGCCGGTGCGAAGGCGCAGTGGCTGGCGACCTCGGCGGCCCAGGCCGAGGCGTTGTTCGGGGCCGGCCCGACGCAGAAGGTCAACGGGAGCTCCGCGGCAGGAGCACCGCCGCGGCTCGACTTCACCGTCGACATCCGGACCGGTGGCACGTACTACCTGTTCGTCAACACGAGCAACCCGAACGCCGACGCCGACTCCTACCACGTGCTCGTCGATGGGCGGTGGAGATACCAGTCGAACAAGTCCGGGCCGGAGACCGGATTCGAGACCTGGTACGGCAGCACGAGCGTCGCCGCGGCCGCGCTGGCGCTCGGGCCCGGTGAGCACACGATCTCGCTGGCGCCTCGTGAGGCCGGGCTGGTGCTCAACCAGATCGTCTTGACCACGGACGACACACCCGGCCTCACCGGCTTCCAGACCCCCAGCGACCGCAGAGCGAGCGCTTCATGACGCTCTGACACCGAGCCGCGCCTCATCTCATCGCTAAGCTGGAGCAGGCATTGTGTCCCCCGACTCGCAGGTGTGCCCATGCTCAACCCGGATCCACCGTACGCCGCTCTGATCTTCGACTGTGACGGCACCCTCCTCGACACGGCCGCCGCCAACGAGAGCGCTTGGAGAACGGCGCTGGGGAAGTGGGGCGTCGAGCTCGACTCCGGGTGGTATCGCGCCCGCACCGGACTACCCGCTGATGCCCTGATGACGGAGCTGACGGCGGAGACCGGACGGGAGTTCGACCACGCCGCCGTGCGCGCTGCCGCGCTCGACGCCTACAGCCGGCTCGTCGGCGTGGTGGAGCCGCACGAGCCGGTGGCGGCTGTGGCCCGGGCGCACCACGGGCGGGTGCCGTTGGCGGTGGCGTCGGGCGGCTCGCGGCGCGGAGTGGAGGAAGGGCTGCGGGCCACGGGCCTGCGTCCGCTGTTCGACGCGGTCGTCACCCGCGACGATGTCCGGTACGGCAAGCCCGCTCCGGATGTCTACGTGCTCGCCGCCGAGCGGCTGGAGGTCGACCCGGCGCGCTGCGTGGCCTATGAGGACACCGATGAGGGAGCCGCCGCGGCGCTGGCTGCGGGCATGCGGGTCATCGACGTACGGCTGGCCCTCGGCCGAGCTGCGACTTCGTAACAGACCGCAGCGGTCTGGAGGGCCCGGAGGCCCGCCGGGCGGGCGTGCGAGGACCCGCGCCGCGCCCGGTGGGACACCGCGGGCGCGATGAGCACTTGGCCGGGCTTCCCGGCAGAGGTCAGGCGCGCTTGGCCTTGCGCCATGAGTGGTCGTAGAGCGTGGCGCTGTCGAGGGTCGAGGGGCCGCCTTCGTCGCCCAGCGTAGGACCGTCGACGGTTTTGCGGCTGGAGATGAACCGGTGTTTGCCGGTGGAGTCGATTCCCAGATAAATGCCGACATGGTCGAGGGCTGTGCCGTCGTCCGTGCTGGCGTCCCAGAACAGCAGGTCGCCCGTCTGCAGGTCCGCGTAGGACGTGGGTTTGGCCGTTCCACCGTCGATCACGGTGACCCCCGGGGCGTTCTCGTCGGCCATTTGTACGGCTCGGCGGGGGAGCGCGGACTTGCTCAGCGTGTCGCCGATGCCCAGGGGGTATCCGCCGCGGTAGCCAAGGACCATTCTCACGAAACCGGAACAGTCCAGCGACTCCAACTGGCGGGCTTCCGGGGGGTCGGTCTTGTCGTCGTAGGTCCAGGTGAGGCCGAGGTAGTCGTTGAAGTCCGAGCCCTCCTCCCGGGTGCCGTCCGGGAGTAAGGGGCCGTAGTGGGCATCGCCCGCGTAACGCAGGCCGTCACGGACCTTGGAGGGGGCATCCGCGAGGTACTGCGTGGCGATCTCCAGCAGATCCTCGTCGGTCCTGGCGATGTTGGCCGTCGGCCATGAGGCCGCCCATGGCGCCGAGGGGGACCACGGGCCGGGTAGCAGGCGGACCCAGGCTCGGGTCGAGACGGTCGCTTCGGTCGTTGTCTCGGCGAACTTGCGTTGCTGGCCGTAGGTGACGGCGGTTCGGGCGCCTTCGGTCAGGACAGCGCCGACCCGGCCTTGGCTGTAGTAGAGGCTCTGGCCGGATCCGCCGGGGGAGTAACCAGTGAAGGACTGCCCAGGCGAGCAGGCGGCGGCGTCGGCGAACAGGGTGGTGAAGGAGGCGAACCCTTCTTTCAAGGGGCGGCGGTCCTGCCAGACCGGTGCCCCGGCGAGGGGGTCGGCATGATGCTGCCACCACATCCGGCCGGACGCGTCGAGCGCGTAGACGACTCCCGCTCCGGCGCCGGACGGACTGCGGTAGTCCTGCCAGCCCTCGCCGGTTACCATTCCCGTGCCCGGGCCGAAGGCGGTGCCGCCTGCGACCGGATCGGTGTGGTCGTACCAGCGGACGTGTCCCTTGGTGTTCACGCCGTACAGGGTGCCGTCGCGCCCGGTCATCAGGGTGGTGATCGCCGTCCAGCCCGAGCGGATGACCTTGCCGCTCCCCGGCGCCCACTGGGCCTCGCCGGTTGTCGGCGAAAGATGGCGGTACCAGTGCAGGTCGCCTGCTTTGTCGAGGGCATAGATGACTCCGGAACCGGCCGACACGATGTCGACGAAGTCGCCCCAGCCGTGGCCGATGACCGTGCGCTCGCCGGGAGCCCAGCCGCGCTCACCGGTCGCCGGATCCAGGTGACGGTACCATTTCAGGTCCCCGTCGCCGTCGACCGCATAGATCACGCCGTTGCCGCCGGAGAACACCTTGGCCAGCGTGTTCCAGCCGTAGCCGATCTCCTTGCCGCTGTCGGCGACCCAGGAATCCTCGCCGGAGGCGCCGGCGCGGTGGCCGTACCAGCGCAGTTTTCCCCCGCCATCGATGCCGTACACCGGCACGACCGCCGAGCAGGTCAGGGCGGAGGCGGCTGCGGCGGGTGGCGGGTCGAGCGTGGGCAGCAGGGAGGTTCCGACGATTGCCGCGGTCAGAACGGCCAGATGTGTACGCAGCATGTCCGCAACCTTTCGATCTCACGCCTCGACGCCACCGGGCTGATCGTAGGAAATGATCTCACGGATGTCCCCGGGGCCAGGCTGCCGCCGACCGCGCCCGCGGGCCTCATGCGCGAGGCGCCGCTGCTGCTCGTCCTCGACGAACCCACGGCGGCGCTCGACCCGCAGGCCGGCGTGCTTCCTGCGGGCGCGTACAGGAAGCACGCCGGATCGGTGGTTCAGTGGCAAGCCACCCCGAGGAGCCAGAGACGGCCGTTGTACGTGGGCTCGCCGCCGTTGTCCTCGGCGTCACTGTGCTGGGCCTTGATGGTCACGCAGAGATTCTTGCCGTAGACCTTCACCGGACCCGCGTAGTACTTGAAGCTCCCGCCATCGGAGTCCCTCTTGCCCTTCACGTTCTCCACGTAGTCGTCGGCCATGAGGTCGTTCTCCATGTAGATGCCCATGGGGGTGCGCACGCCGTACCGCGCGAGACCGGGACGCTTGGCGAGGACGGCGCAGTTCCAGCCGGTTCTCGCGTTGTAGTAGAGCTTGATGTCACTCCGGAGGCCGTCGCAAGCACGACCGACAGAGATTTGCGGAACATGTCGAACTTCTGATTCGACGTCGACCAGTTCAGTGCAGGGGCCGGCCGGTCACCGAGAGCGGTCGCTTCTCTTGGAGGCCGCGCACGGAGGTGGGCGGTTGCGAGGGGTACTCGGGAGCGCAGTGCGTGCCGTTCGGCGGCAGCTTCAGGCTCGTCAGGTACGTCTCGATGTGGTCGCGGGCGCAGGTGCTGTTGCGGTACTGGCCGTGGCCCACGCCGTCGTACTCCAGGATCCTCACGTTGGGGATCTGCGCGGCCGCGGCGTAGTTCCAGGCCGCCGGGGTGCCGACGTCGCGGCGGGCCGTGGGCAGCAGGACCGGCGGGGCCCCCGAAATGTCCAGCCGGTGCTGCGGGTTGGTGACCTTGCCCTGCCAGCCCAGGCAGTAGACGACGTCCGACCAGAACGGTGAGAGCTTGGTGTGCGGATAGAGCGCCTCGAGCGCCTTGCGGTACTGGTCGAGCTCCTTGAAGCTGCTGATCTGCCACTTCCAGTCGGCGCACCAGATGGCCGGGTAGGCGTAGCTGACGGTCTCCGCCTTCGGCGTGGCGAAGGTGCGGAGCGTGGCGGCCTTGCCGGCATCGAGGGCCTTCAGGGTCGTCGCGACCTCGAACCAGCTGCCCGCCGGGTCGTACATGCCGTCGAACAGGAACATGCGCAGCTGCTCGGCCGTGATCGGCTCACCGGTGGAGGGGTCCTTCAGCGTCCCCTCGGCCGCCTTGCGGTGCAGCCCGTCCCAGATCGCCGTGACGTTCTCGCCGTTGAGCGGGCAGGCCTGCGTCTCGCCGCACCACGTGACGAACGCCTTGAACGAGCCCTCGAAGTCCTCGGTGGTCGTCTGCAGGTAGCGGAAGGCGGAGGTGATGCTGTGGTCCATGTTCGAGTCGATCGCCATGGCCCGCAGGTTGCGCGGGAACAGCTCCGCGTACTGCTGGCCGACCTGGGTGCCGTACGAGATGGCGAAGAAGCTGATCTGCCGCTCGCCCAGCGCGGCGCGGATGGCGTCCACGTCACGGGCGGCGCTCGTGGTGTCCACGTGGTCGAACACCGGGCCGGTGCGCTCGCGGCAGTTCTGCGACAGCTTCGCGTTGTAGGCCAGCCAGGCCTCGTACTCGCTCTCGTCGGCCGGGTAGGTGGCCGGCATCTGCTCCACCAGGTCCCGGTCGCACTGGATCGGGTTGCTCCGGGCGACGCCCCGCGGGTCCACGCTGACCAGGTCGAAGTACTGGCGCAACGCGCTCTCGGCGGGGATGGCGTTGCGGAGGATGAACGGGTTGATCCCGGAGGCGTCGGGCCCGCCGGGGTGCACGACCAGCACGCCGATCCGCTTGGCCGGATTGAGCGCCTTGAGCCGGCCGATCGCCAGGTCAAGGGTCGGGCCCGAAGGGTTCGCGTAGTCGACCGGCACCTTGATCGTGGCGCACTCGCCGCCATGGTCGCCGCACGCCGCCCAGCTGACCGGGGCGGGGGCGGCCGGCTGGGGGTCCGGTTCGGCCGAGGCGGCCGTGGTGGTCACGGTGGCGAGCATCACACCCGCCAGGAGAGCGCTGACTAACCCTTTTCGCATGGAATTCCTGTCCCAGATCGCTGTTGTCCTGCCGCGGCCTCATTGCTTCCGGTAATGGCTCCGGTCAGAATGGGCAACCCACAAGATACATCATTTCGGAGCGCGTGCTCTGTTATTAGAGTGGCCGGGAGAGGTTCAGATCATGGTGACATCATCATCGTGACCGCTTGGCCTTCGACGTGCACCAGAAACGATCATCAATATAGGATCACCTGCGCGACCGCCCGCTGGCGTCCGCCACGGACCATCCCACGGTGAACATGCCATGACCTCGAACGACGCCGCCGGCGAACACCACCCCGCCCACCGCCGCCCCGACCCCGCCGAACCGCTGCAGCCCTCGGCGATCCTCCGGCCCGGCGACGCCGCGCACGGCCCCACCGGCCACGCCACGGCGGGACCCGGCCTGCCCGCGCCCGCCATGCGCGTACACGACCAGGACGTCGCGCCGCCGCCGAGAGCGCTGGTGCGCAGCGTCGGCGAGATCGCCGGGCTGTCGCCGCGCCGCCACCGCGGCGATCGCGGCGAGGTGGCCGGGCACGACGTCGACCGCGTCGACGCTCTCGACCCGGTCGCGTGGCACGCCGCGGCGACCTGGCTGCAGAGCCTGAAGACCGCCGAGACCCGCCGCACCTACCTGGCCGCCCTGTCCGGGTTCCTGGCCTGGCTGAACACACTGGACGCCCAGCGACGCCCGCCCGGACTGCTGGCCGTCACCGAGGACCATCTGCAGGCGTACAAGGACGACGCGCTGAACGGACGGCTGCGCCACGGCGTGCGCGAGCCCGGCACCCCGCTGGCGGCCAACACCGTCGCCAAGCGCATCACCACGCTGCGCTCCTTCTTCAAGTACGCCCACCGCCGCCGCGCGAACGACCACAACCCGGCCATGTACGTGGAGCCGCCGCCCACACCCCGCGGGGGCCGCACGTTCCCGCTGTCCAAGACGGAGGCCGGGCAGGTGCGTGAAGGGGCGCGCATGCTCGCCGAGACCCGCCCGGACGCGGCCGCCGCGGTGGCCATGCTGGCCGGGCTCGGAACCCGCAGCGGCTCGCTGCTCGCGCTGACCGTCGGCGACATCCGCACGCTCGTCGACTTCCACGGCGTCCGGCACCTGACCGTCTCCTTCCGCAACAAGGGCGGCATGGAGGAACTGCTCCCGCTGCCGACGCTGGCCACGGAGCTGCTCAAACCGCTGCTGGCCGGCCGCGCCGCCACCGAGCTGCTGTTCAGCAAGCGCGACGGGTGGCCCATCGACCGCTGGTGGGCCCGTGACGCGCTGCGCGAGGCCGCCCGGCTGGGCGGCATCCCTGCCGAGCGCGCCGCGGAGCTGCACCCGCACATGCTGCGCTCCACGTACATCACCCACGCCTTCGCCCTGGGCATCGCGCCCGACAAGGTGCAGGCCGCCGCCCGGCACGCCAGCATCGCCACCACGCTGCGGTACAACCATCCCGACCAAGACCTCGGCGGGCACGTCGCCTACCAGCTCGAAGCCGACTTCGACGACGCGTGAAGGCCGCCACCGTCCCGCCGCAGCACCAGTGAGACCACCGCGGCGAGAGACCGGGTGGCGATCCCGCCGTCACCAGGCGGTGCTACGGCATGCCGGTGATCGCGCCGTCCAGGCTGGAGCGCTTGAGATCCAGCGTGCTCAGGTCGCATCCCCGCAGGTCGACGCCGTCCAGATCACACTCACGGAACGACGTGTGGTCGAGAATCGCGCCGGTGAAGACCGCATCGGTCAAGGTCGCCGGCTGGATCATCGCACTGCCCAGCCGGGTGAAGGCGATGGTCGCGTTGACCATCTCGCTGAAGCCGAACCCCGCCCTGGTGAGGTCGGCGCCGGCCAGATTGGCGCCGGTCAGGTCGGCGCCGGAAAAGATGGCGCCGCGTGCGGAGGCTCGCGACAGATCCGCGCCGGTGAGGTTGGCACCGGCGAAGACCATCTTGTCGAGGTCCAGTCCGCGCAGATCGGCGCCGGAAAGATCGACTTCCTCCTCGGCGTTGTCGGCGCGCCACTGATTGAAGGCGAACGGCCCCTGCCTCAGGATCCCGATAACCGTCGCCACCCCGGCCTCCCCGTCGAGACGCTCCACTCGCTCAGGACCGTCGGTGGTGTAGGCGTCGAGCGCGGCGACGTCCTCCCTCGCGCTGTCGAGTTCCGCGGCGAGTTCGTCATCGTACGGATACATGTCCGCCATCGCCTCCGTCATCGCGAGGCGAGTGCTCAGCAGTTTCAGCGCGTTGTCCCGATCGCCGTTGCTCCTGGCCAGCTCGGCGAGGCGTCGGAAGGCCAGGCCGGCTTCCACGGCCGTTTCCGGGCTCGTATTCGCCTGGAAGAGCCGGGTACGGATCGCAGAGCACTCGGCCCAGATCTCGTATTCCTTGTCCTTGTGCTCCGGCAGGTCGAGCGCGCGGTACACCTCGCCGAGGTGCTGCAACGAGTTGGCGAGCCGCTGGTCTGCTTCCATGAAGGTCGGGTGCTCGGCCGCGAGCTCGTGGTAGATGTCCACGGCGACCGTGAGCACGGCCTCGGCCGCCGCCAACTGGCCGTCGGCGAACCGGGCCTGGCCGCAGGTGTCGTGCGCGGCGCCGAGGCAGAACCTGGCCTCGTCGCGCTGCGGGTGGGTGACGGCCCACTCCTTGACGGCGGACAGCGACCGTTCGGCCACCTCTCGCGCGGCGCGCGGGAAGTTGTGCCGGATCAACATGGCGACCAGATTGTCACGGATGGCACGGTGGTGGCCGTTGGCCGCCGACACGTGCGGCGCGATCTCTCCCAGGAGCGCCATCCCCGCGTACTCGAAGTCCGGCTCCAGGCTCTCGATGACGGCGAGGACGAAGTGTGTCAGGTCACCCATCCCGTCGACCGCCACCAGGTGCCGGCAGACCCCGACGTAGTCGTCGAACGTGCCGTCGCCGTGTGTCCGGCTGTAGTGCATGTTCATGGCGCGTTCGTGACGGTCGGCGATCGCCGGGCCCTGGTGCGGCGCCAGCATCTCCGCGATGCAGCGGTCGGCGAAGTAGACGGTGTCCCCGTCCCACCCCTCCCACGCGTTGAGCAGCCCGAGCTCGGCGAGCCGGGCCGCGGTGGCCTGCACGCTGCTGAGCGCCGCCCGCTTGGGCTTCGGGCGTTCCCTCCGGTCGGGCTTGCTGGTGTCGCAGGCGACGGCCAGGTCGTACGCGGTGACGGGGAAGGTGGAGATCGCGGCCTGGAGCAGGGTCTCTCGCTGTTGCCCTGTCAGCTCGGCCACGATGAGGTCGAGCGGTACGGCCCCCTGAGTCACGGCCGCGAGTCGCGCCCCCGCACCCTCGGGGTTCGCCGACAGCCAGGCGTCGACCAGTTGCAGGGACCGTGGATGCGCCGCGGTCGCGCGGACCACTCGCTCGCGGGTGGCCGGATCCACCGTGGACAGGAAGGGCAGTCCGGCTGCCAGCTGGGTTCCCGCGGTGAGGTCCAAAGGGTCGAGCCGCAGGACACCGAGCCGGTTGCCCGCGGCCGACGGCGGTGGCGGCGTCCGGCTGGTCACCAGCACCCGGCCCCGATCGGCGGCCTGGCACAGTCGGTCGAACACCTCGCCGAAGCCGGGATCCAGGTAGCCCGTGCCGCCGAGGTTCTGGCTCAGGTCGTCGAAGAGCAGGACGAGGGGGAAGTTCTTCAGGAGTTGGCAGGTCGTGTCCAACATGGCGTCGTCCGACGGAGCCAGGCCGAGGGCCCCTATGATGCGCGTTTGTTCCGGGGAGAGCTCCTCGCCCCAACCTAAGAAGGCTTCTGTGACGCCTCGGAACAGCGTTTGCGGAGCCCATCGGCCCACCACGGCGGCTGCCCCCCAGCCATCGGCCCGAAGCCGCCCGAGCACCTGGCGAGCCAGGGCGCTCTTGCCCGCCCCCGCGCCCCCGGTGATCACTAGCCCGGCCGGCCCTGCGGCCAGCATGGTCAGCGCGGCCCGCAGGTCCGGCTCTCTGACCAGGCCGGGCGATCCGAGCCGCCGCACCTCCGGGCTCATGTTCGTTTCCCCGTTCACGATCGCGTCCTCCCACAGGCACGACGAATTTGACTGATCAAGCCCCCGAATTCGGGTGAGCTTACTTGATCGTCGGCGATCTCTGAGGCGATCTCTGAAATGAGCCGGTCGAGGGACTGAGGCCGCCGAGGGGAGCGTGCGGGCCGCGCCGCCGGACAAGCGTGAAGTCGATCTCGAAGGATCGGTTCCAGGGGAACGTGACGTCTTCGATCGTCCAGTCCGGGTCGAACCCGTTCAGGATCGGCTGGAGCTGCTCGCGGGCCGCGGCGGCGTCGGGGCCGGTGGCGCGGACGACGGCCTGGTAGCCGTAGTCCTCGGTGAGGCGGTGCAGCAGGAGGCGGCGGGCGGCCGTACGGTCGAGGGTGTGGTCCCTGGCCCCGACGACGGTCGCCACGGCCGCGGCGACCACCGAGCCGATCGTGTTGCCCGCGGTGTTCCAGCCGCCGTAGGCCACCAGGCCGTCCACGAGGCCTTCCGCCTGCAGCGCCGTGATCAGGTCCGGGTCGCCGCCGTTGGTGTGACGGACGTCCGCCAGCGCGACCGGGACGCCGGACTCGCGGACCGCGCGAACCGTCGCGGCGACCGCGGCGGGGTCGGGACCGGGCGGGTTGCCGAACCAGTCGGTACGGGCCGGGTCGGGCGTGTGCAGGACCAGGGCGACATCGGCGTCCTGGCCCGGGGAAGCCACCTGGGCGCCGGCGGCGAGGATCTGCCGTCGCGCGCCCGCGCCGGCCGGCAGGTTCTCGTAGGCGGCGACGACGTCGAGCCCGGCCGGGTCGCCGCTGACCACGCTGATGCGGATCGGGCGGCCGTGCCGGGTCGCGAGCGCGCGGGCGACCAACACCGCGCCGACCTCGTCCGCACCCGGGTACATCAGCAGGGTGCCGACCGGATCGAGGGCCCGGGCCCAGTGCCGCAGCCAGCCCTGCTCGACCGAGCCCGCCGAGTGCACGGCCGTGTCGTCGGCGGTGATGAGCAGCGGGTCGACGACGCCTTCCGCGAGCAGCCGCAGGGCCTCCAGGTTGACGACGTGGTTGCGCAGGCGGCGCAGCTCGAAGTCGGCCCGGATCTCGGCGGGGATCCGGCCGGTGAGCTCGTCGGCGGGCGGCTCGTCGCCGGTGATGTCGGCCAGGTGCGCGCGGTGGAGCAGCCCGCCGTACGCGTGCAGCTCGCGGCCGAACCGCGGCCAGTAGGGCGGCTCCTCGTCGCCGTGGTAGCTGTCGCTGGCTCTGGTGACCAGGGAGACCGCCGAGACGGGCAGGCCGGGCCTGGCCCGGCGGAGCTCGCGCAGCACGCCGAGCCGGTCGAGGACGGTCAGTGTGTCGTCGGCGCTGGTCCTGGACGGGATGAGGCCGCCGTGCACCAGCGTCTCCAGGCAGACCACGGCGGCGTCGACGTCCTGGTCGAGCAGCCAGTCGCCGAGCGGCCCGGCCTTGCCGGGGATCCGCATGGACGGCAGCAGCCCGGCGTCGGGCAGGCTGAGCCGCGCGCCGGCGATGGCCGCGACGTCGGCGGGCAGGCGGGTGTTGACCGGGCGCTCGTCGAGGGGCAGCAGGGCGATGTGCATGGCGGTGGGACTTCCTACTGGGGGTCGCGGTAGATGGTGAGCTGGTAGGAGTAGCGATCTCCCCGGTAGAGCGAGTCGGCGCGCTCGATGGCCCGGCCGCGGGCGTCGAAGCCGGTGCGTTGCACCAGGAAGGCAGGGGAGAAGGGCGGCGCGCCGAGGGCCTGCGCGTCGTCCGGATCCAGCACGGTTGCCTTGATCGTCTGCTCGGCCCGGTGCAGGGTCAGCCCGTAGCGGGCCGACAGCGCCTCGTACAGCGAGCCGTGCAGCTCCTCCGGCCCCAGGTCGTCGGGCACGAGCTCGCCGGGCAGGTAGCAGTGCTCCAGGCACATGGGCTCGTCGTCGGCGGTGCGGACCCGGCGGATGTGCAGGACCTGCGACGACGGGCTGATCTGCAGCGCGTAGCCGATGTCGGCGCCCGCCGGGATCCGCTCGCAGCCGACCTCGAGCGACCCGGGACGCAGGCCGCGCGAGCGCATGTCCTCGCTGAAGGAGGTCAGCTCGACGGACTTGCGGATGCGCGGCTCGCTCGCGAACGTGCCGGACCCCTGGACCCGGTAGACCCGCCCCTCCCGCTCGAGCTGGTCCAGCACCCGGCGCACGGTGAGCCGGCTGACCGAGAACTCCTCGGCCAGGCTCCGCTCGGTGGGCAACTGCGCGTGCGGGGCCAGCTCGCCGAGCAGGAGGTCCACCAGGTGCTGACGGAGTTGCTCAGACTTGGCCGGGGGGCGTTCCGTCTTCATGGCCCAGGAGTCTAACCCAGAATTGGTGTACTCCAATATCTTGACCACCTCCCCTCGGCTGGCCTATACCAATCACAGCAATTACGGCATTTTCCGAGGAGCGAGAGATGAAGATCGTCAAAGTGGGCATGCCCTTAGTGCTCGTTGCCGCGCTGGCGGCCTGCTCCGGCAACGCCGCCGAATCCGGTGGCAAGACGACGATCACGTTCTCCTACCTCTGGTCCGGGCCGGAGGGCGAGGCGATCGAGAAGCTCATCGCCGCCTTCAACGCCGGCCAGAACAAGATCACCGTGAAGGGCGTGTCGAGCCCGGACGCCCAGAAGCAGCTCGCCTCGATGTCCAGCGCCAACGGCACCTTCGACATCTCCGACAACTTCGGCAACACGGTCGGTTCGTGGGCGGCCAAGGGCGTCCTGGCCCCGCTGGACGACCTGCTCAAGGGCCAGGGAGTCGACACGGGCGCGTTCGCGCCCGCCGCCATGGACCAGATGCGCTACAAGGGCCAGACGTACGCGCTGCCGATCGCCGTGCACACGTTCCAGCTCGTCTACAACAAGAAACTGCTCGCTGCGGCCGGGGTCGAGCCGCCCACGACCATGGACGAGCTCGCCGCGGCCATCCCCAAGCTCACCAAGACCGACGGCAAGGGCGCCATCACCCAGCTCGGCCTGGGCAACCCCAGCCTCTCGACCTCCATCACCACGCTCGGCTACGCCTACGGCGGCGCCTGGGACGGCACCGAACCGGCCAACCCGGCCCCGACTCCCGGTGACCCCGGCAACCTGGCGGCGCTGAAGTTCTGGCAGGACAACATCACCAAGAAGTACGGCGCCGACAAGATCAGCGCGTTCAAGGCCGGGTGGGGCCAGTACATGTCGGCCCAGGACCCCTTCTACACCGGCAAGGTCGCCATGGTCATCGACGGCGAGTGGCAGGCCGTGTCGATCCCGAAGAACGCGCCCGGGCTCGAGTGGGGCGTCAGCCCCATCCCCGTCGCCCGCCCCGACCTCGACGGCACCACCCAGCTGACCGCGAGCACGCTGTTCATCCCGGCCAACTCCAAGCACCGGCAGGCGGCGGCCGCTTTCCTGACGTACATGGTCTCGGAGAGCGCGGCGCGCGAGCTGAGCCTCGCCCTGGGGAACCTGCCCGCCCGTACGGGCCTGGCCGGCGACCCCGCGTACGCGAAGATCGCGAACTTCGACGCCTGGCTGGCGGCGATGAAGTCGCCCAAGGTCCGCTCGCTGTCCAGCGCGCCGTACGCCGCCGAGTACGCCACCGACCTCGAGAGCGCCTTCGACTCCGTCGCCAGGGACACGGCGACGCCCGAGGAGGCGATGGCCAAGGTGGCCGGCCGGGCGTCGGGTTATGCGAAGGGCTGAGGGGAGGGGGCTGGTCAAGGGGCTGGCGTTCGCCTCCCCCTTCCTGATCGGGTTCGCGGTGTTCATCGCGTACCCGATCCTGGCCTCCTTCCGCTACAGCTTCACCGACTTCAACCTGTTCCAGGCCCCGCAGGGTGTCGGCCTGGCCAACTACACGAGGATGCTGGGCGACGAGCGGCTGTGGCAGAGTCTGGGCAACACGCTCTACCTCACCGCGCTCGGCGTCCCGCTGACCATCGGGATCGCGCTGGCCGGGGCGCACGTGCTCAACCTGCCGGTGCGCGGGCAGCCGCTGTTCCGGGCGCTGGTCTACCTGCCGACGATCGTGCCGGTCGTGGTCGGCGGCTACCTGTGGCGGTGGCTGCTCAACGCCCAGTACGGATTCGTCAACTGGGGGTTCGGCCTGCTCGGGCTGCCCGCCCCGCTGTGGCTGGAGAGCCCCGACTGGTCGCGGCCCGCGATCGTGCTGATGTCGCTGTGGACGGTCGGCGGCACCATGGTCATCTATTTGGCGGCGCTCAAGGACGTGCCCGCCGAGTTGTACGAGGCCGCGGCCATCGACGGGGCCGGGACGTGGCGCCGGTTCCGGCACGTCACCTGGCCGATGTTGTCGCCGATCACGCTCTTCCAGGTCATCGTCACCTTCATCGGATTCCTGCAGATCTTCGCGCAGCCGTACCTGCTCACGCAGGAGCGCCTCAACACCAGCAGCGGCGGCCCGGGGGACACCATGCTCAGCTACTCCATGTACCTGTTCCAGAACGCGTTCGTGTTCCTGAAGATGGGCTACGCCTCGGCCATGGCGTGGGTGCTGTTCCTCGTCACGCTGATCATCACGGCCTTGCTGCTGCTGAGCTCGCGCGGGTGGGTGCACTATGGTTCGCGCTAACGGCCGGCGGCTGGCGGTCGCCGGGCTCGTGCTGCTGTTCGTCTTCCCGTTCCTGGCGATGCTGAGCACGGCGTTCAAGCTGCCCGGCGACATCTTCCACGCGCCGCCCCGGCTGCTGCCGGCCGAGTGGACGTGGGACAACTTCGCCGCCGCCTTCGAGCAGATCCCGATCTGGCGTTACCTCGGCAACACGCTGTTCATCTCGGCCGCCAACGTGATCGGCACGTTGCTGGCCTGCCCGCTGGTCGCCTACTCGCTGTCGAAGGTGACGTGGCGTGGGCGCAGCGCGCTGCTGGCCGTGGTGCTCGCCACGATGATGCTGCCGCCGCAGGTCACCATGATCCCCGTCTACCTGCTGTGGAACGGGCTGAACGCGGGCGACACGTACTGGCCGCTGATCGCCCCCGCCTTCTTCGGCACGCCGTTCCTCATCTTCATGATCCGTCAGTTCCTGATGAGCGTGCCGAACGACCTGATCGCCGCCGCCCGCCTCGACGGCGCGAACGAACTGCGCATCTACTGGTCGATCGTGCTGCCGCTGGCCCGTCCCGCGCTGGTGACCTCCGCGGTCTTCCAGTTCGTGTGGACGTGGACGGACTTCCTCAACCCGCTCATCTACCTCAACGACAGCGAGAAGTACACCTTGTCCATCGGTCTGTACGCCTTCTTCGCCGAGCACGACGTCGCCTGGGGGCCGCTGATGGCCGCCTGCGTCATGTTCACGATCCCCGCCCTGCTGATCTTCATCGCCGGTCAGCGCTACTTCGTGGGCGGCGTCTCCACGGGGGCACTCAAGTGAACGAGCTGCGCGGCGGGCTGGTCGTCTCCTGCCAGGCTCCGGCCGGGCATCCGTTACGCGATCCCGAGGTGATCGCCCGGCTGGCCGAGTGCGCCGTGCTCGGCGGGGCGGCCGGGCTGCGGGTCAACTCGGCCGAGGACGTCGCCGCGGTGCGCCGCCGTACGACATCGCCGGTCATCGGCCTGCACAAGGTCAGGCACGGCCACCGGGACGTGATCACGCCGACGCTGGAGCTGGCGGCCGGGCTCGCCGAGGCCGGCGCGGACATGATCGCCGTGGACCTCACGCCGGAGACCCCCGGGCCGGGGCTGAAGCTGATCGAGGAGATCCACGCGCTGGGCCTGCCCGTCATGGGGGACGTCTCGACCCTCGACGAGGGCCTGGACGCCTGGGCGGCGGGCGCGGACGTCGTCGGCACCACGCTGTCCGGCTACACCGCCCGCCAACTGCCCACGCCGCACGACCCCGACCTGCACCTGGTCGGCGCGCTCGCCTCGCGCGGGGTGCGGGTGATCGCCGAGGGCCGCTACCGCACCGAGCACCAGGTACGGCAGGCGTTCGCGGCAGGCGCGTGGGCCGTCGTGGTCGGCGGCGCGATCACCGACCCCATCTCCATCACCCGGCGCCTGGCCGCCGCGGCATCGCGATGACGCCGCTCGCGCTGGCCGTCGACATCGGCGGCACCAAGATCGCGGCTGGGCTCGTGGCGGCGGACGGCACGCTCGTCGAGCACCGCAGGACGGCCACCCCCGCCGGTCCGGAGATCCTCGAGACCGTCTTCGAGCTCGCCCGGCCGCTGGTGAAGCGGGCCGCGGTCTGCGGGATCGGCACCGCCGGCACCGTCGATCCGCAGGGCCGCATCGCCTCGGCGACCGACCTGCTCACCGGCTGGGCGGGCACCGACGTCAAGGGCGCCGCCGAGCGCACGCTCGCGCTCCCCACGGTCGTCCTGAACGACTGCCATGCCGCCGGCGCCGCCGAGGCACGGGCCGGGGCCGCCCGCGACGCCCGTACGGCGCTGGTCGTCGCCATCGGAACGGGCATCGGCGGCGCGGTGTGCGTCGAGGGCCGGGTCCGGACGGGGGTCTCGGGGACCGCGGGCAGCATCGGCCACCTCCCCGCACCGACGACCGCGGGCGTGCGATGCTCGTGCGGAGCGCTCGACCACATCGAGGCACACGCGTCCGGGCCCTCGATCGAACGCGCCTACCGGGAGGAGACCGGTCAGGCGCTCTCGCTCGACGCGATCGGCCGGCTCAGCTCCCACGTGATCACCGACGCGGCGACGCTCCTGGGCCGCGTGCTGGCCGGCGCCGCCAACCTGATCGACCCCGACGCGATCGTCATCGCGGGCGGGGTCTCGATGCTCGGCCCGGCGCTGCTCCGGCCGATGGAGGCCGCCTACCGCGCCGAGACCCTGCCGGGCCCGTCCGCCGCACCGATACTCCCGGCCTCACTCGGTGCGGACGCGGGGCTGGTCGGCGCGGGCCTGGAAGCCCTGTCCCATCTCGAGAACGGATCGTCATGCGCCGCGTTCTAGCCGTCTTATCCCTCGTCATGAGCCTGCTGGCCGTCGCGGGCCCCGCCGGTGCGGCCACGTGCGCCGCCACGCCGCGTTTCGCCGGGTCGTTCCTGCAGCCCGGCCTCGGCGACACCTGGACCTCCGCCACCTGGGACCAGGAGCTCGGATACCTGACCCGCGCCTGCATGAGCCAGCTCGTCCTGCAGTGGACGGCCGACAGCAAGGCCGGGACGGCCGTCTATCCATCCGCGCTCTACGGCCAGTCCACGACGACCGACGTGGTCGGGGCCGCCCTCTCCGCCGCCGACCGCGCGGGCATGACCGTCTACCTGGGCCTCCAGGTCAACGACGACTGGTGGAACACCTACGCCAACGACCCCGCCTGGCTCGACAACGAGGCCACGATCGCCAACAATCTGGCCGACGACCTGTGGGCGAAATACCGGACCCACGCCTCGCTCGCCGGCTGGTACCTGTCGTTCGAGGTCGACAACTGGAACTTCACCACGACCGCGAGCCAGAACGCGATGGCCGCCTTCTACAAGAAGGTCGCCGACCACCTGCACGCCCTCAGCCCCGGCAAGCCCGTCGTGATCTCCCCGTTCTTCAACACCGCCGGCGGGCTCACCACCGCGCAGTGGCAGAGCATGTGGACCACGATCCTGGCCACGAGCCCGATCGACGTGATCGCCCTGCAGGACGGCGTCGGCGCGGGACACGCCACCGCGGGCCAGCTCGCCGCCTGGTTCGCGGCCACCAAGAACGCGATCACCGCCGCCCGGCCCGCCACACAGCTCTGGGCCGACAGCGAGACCTTCAACCTCGACTTCCAGCCGATGTCGATCAAGGGCGTGGTCGACGACCTCCAGGCCGTGCAGCCGTACGTGAGCTCCTACTGGAGCTTCTCCTACGACCACTACCAGAGCCCCCTGCAGGTCGCGCCCATCTACGACCGGACCTACCGCGACTACCTGGCCACCGGGTCCGTCGAGTCGACCGCGCCCACCGCGCCCTCCGGGCTGACCGCCACCGCCACCGACCCGCTGACCGTCACGCTCTCGTGGAGCGCCGCGACCGACGCCGTGGGCATCGCCGGATACCGGATCACCAGGAACGGCACGCTGGTCAAGACGTTGTACGGCACGGCCACCACCTTCACCGACGCGGGGCTCGACCCGTCCACGGCCTACACCTACACGCTGCGGGCCTTCGACGCGGCCGGCAACCAGTCGGCCGCCAGCGGCTCGGCCTCCGCCACGACCCCGGCCGCGCCGAGCAACCCGGTCAACCTGGCGGCGGGCCGGCCGTACACGGTGTCGCTCGCCGCCTCCCCCTCCTATCCCGACGCCGGCGGGGAGTTGACCGACGGCGCGTACGGCACGGCGTCGTACGGCGACGCCGCCTGGCAGGGCCGCAACACCGGCGCCGCCTACTCGATCACCGTGGACCTCGGCGCACAGAAGACGATCAAGGAGCTGCGCAGCGACTGGCTGCAGACCAAGAGCGTCTACATCTTCTTGCCGAAGAAGGTGACCTACGAGGTGTCGGCCGACGGATCGTCGTACACGGCGGCCGGTTCCGTGGCCGCCCCCGCGGCCGGGGACGCCGACCAGGCCCGCACGTACCGTCTCCTCGGGCTGAACACCACCGCCCGCTACGTCCGGATCACCGTCGAGCCGGCCAGTAGCGCCTGGTCGTTCACCGACGAGGTGGAGGTGCGCACCACCTAGCCGGACCAGCCGCATGGATTCCCCGGCTACGACCGCGCTCGGCCGGTTGCTCCTTGACGGCGGACGCCATGGCCGCCGTCAAGGAGCAACGACTGAGGGAACTCGTGGACACCTACGCCGCCGTCGCCGACCCGCCGCAACAACGCCCTCACCTGCTCAGCGGCCCTGGAAGAGCCCCTCACCCAGGCACCGGATCAGGCTGTCGGCGAAGGCGGCTCGTCATGAACGGTGACCCAGTCTGTTGAGAGCGGCCACTCGCGTTCGGGGCGGCGGGGGTGGATGCCGACGACGGCCAGCGGTGGCAGGTCGTCGAGTTCCGACAGCTCCCGCCATTGGTCCTGGGTCACCTCCAGGTACCGCAGTCCCTTCAGCTCGGTCACCGTGGCGATGTCGGCGACGGATGCCGCCGCGATGTCCAATGCCCACAGGTTCGGCACCGTACGGAGCGGAGCCAGTTCGACGGGTCGCGCGCAGGTGACCGACAGCGAACGCAGCTCCCGGTTCCGGGCCGGCGCCGTCAGGTCGGGCGACTCCACATCGAGCTCCAGATACTCCACCGGACGGTCGCCAAGTGGGGTCAGATCGGGCGAACCCTTGCTCGACAGCGCCAGCGAACACACGTCGGGCACCGCGGCGAGGAACGCGCAATCCCCTGCGTCCACCACCCGGACCTCCTGCACATGTGGACCGGCCTGCATGGCCTGCGCGAGGGAGGGCCGCCTGTCGCTGTACGTGGAGTGCTCGCCGGGCAGATCCGGCAGGTCCGCGTCGATCCACAGGCTCCTGTCGTGATGGCGGTAGTCACCGCGTTCCAGCGCTTCCACCAGACGGCGCAGGAACGTGGTCACCGAGTCGGTGACGTACGTCGGCCCGTTCGTGTAGTCGACACCGACCTTGATGACCTGTCCGGGACGACCGTTCGGCCCGGGATCCAGGTCCACGGCGAGCCAGTTGCCGCCGGTGTCGAACGCGAACCGGATCCAGCCCGGACGCAGCGGCGACCTGCGGACGGTATCCGGGGGCTGGGTATCGAACACCGTCTGGCGCCAGGGTTCGTACTGCCATTCCCGCGCGATGTCGAGCCACTCGTCATCCTGGTCGCCGAGCTCGGAAAGAGGGAGCCACTCGTGCCGGTCGAACAGCGGGTTGATGAGGTCACCGTCACCGTCGGCGAGGCCGTACAGCGCGCGGAGGTCTGGAGGCAGGACAACGCCGAGCTTCTCCTCCACCGCGGAGAGGTCCTCCTCGCTCGCGGGCTCGGGGAGTTCCTCCTCGTATCCGAGGATCTGCGCCATCAGCCGCCGGTAGTGGTGGAAGAGCCGTACGGCCTCGTCCGGATCACCAGCGGGAACCGCATACTCAGGCCCCTCCTGCTCGTCACCCCGATCGGGCGGAACGAAGTCCTCATCGATCACATAAAGGGACGGCGGCTTCTGCCGGGAGGATGTCGCCATGCCACCGCAACCTAGCACCGCCCATGCCCAGGTGCGTCCCCGTGCATGGGGAGCCGTACGGCGACACCGACTCGCGCCACGGAGGCAATTCAGGAAGGCGCGGTCGCGTGCTGCGGCGGAGGCGTCGGTGATGCGCCCGCGATCGCTTTGCGAAAGCTAGCGTGGCAGGTCGTCTCGGCGTCGTGCGAGATGCGCGCCACGCAGTGCCGCCCGGTCTGCGACGGGGCGGCACCGGCCGAGGCCGCGCCCAGCGTCAGAGGAAGACGCGAGCGATGTCAAGCCACTTCTGCGCATCATCGCCGACTGCCGTGAGGTCGGTCTGGGCTCGGGACCTGCGGTGGGTGACGCGAAGGCAGAAGTCGAGGGCACTGCCCTGAACCCGTTGCACGGCATCTTCTGGGCCCCATGCCCAGTTTTGGCCGTCGGGGCCGGTCAACTCGACACGGAACGGCTCTGCCGGAACAGGCAATTGGGCAGCATAGAACGACAGCTCTCGCCCCACCACTCCCAACGCGGCCACATGCCGGAGCCGACTCGTCGGACGGCGTGAGACACCCAGCGCATCGAAAACGTCCTGCCCGTGAGCCCACGTTTCCATCAGGCGAAGCGGCACCATAAGCGCTGTGGTCAACTGCGAGCCGTACCACGGAAACCCATGGTCCCGGGGAACGTCACGTAGCGCCGCCGCCACCTCGGTTCGACCGGCGCGCCATTGTTCCAGCAGCGCCGATCGCGGTTTGGCTGCTCCCGCGGCGGCGTCGAGATCAGCGTATTGGCTGCCTGCGGCTTCCGCCTGCTTCAGCACAGCGTCGAACGCCTCCGGGGTTCGAATAGCGATGAGGACGTTGGCATCAGCTGAAGCAAGATGAGCGATCTGGTGGGCGATCGTCCACCCCGCCGCCGGAGTAGGTTTCGACCAGTCGGCCTGCGCTGAGACCAGGGCGTCAAGCTCATCCCCTTCAGCCACCAGGTCGGGCAGAGCAACGTCGAGCTCAATGCCGGACATATCAAGGCCGTAGTTCAACATCGGTGCCACCTTCACACATTGACGGCAACGGGTTCGTCCCGTTCGGACGGGTAAAGTGTTGATCTAGCGTTGTCAGGCTATCTGAGGTTGATCAAGGCAAGCCGAACTATCGCGTAGGCCAGATGGAAGCGACGTCCTGATCCGGGCGAGCGTCCATCGTCGGTCCTCCCAGCCGGCCCCCTGGCCAGGTCGGCCTCCACCTGCGTGAACTGCTTCTGGCTGAGCCTCGGCAGCGACGCCGGCCCCTGCGACCGCGGAGCGCCCTCGTTCCACGTCCGCCGCTCGCCGTCCGAATCGACCGAGACGCCGCAGCCCAACCCGCCCGGGGCCATGGCACATGACGTGTCGGGGTGTCGTTGAGGCTCCCCGCCAGAACGGGGCGGCGCTGCGTGATGCGCACGCTCCCTAGGGCATTCCGGGAGGGACGGGCTCCGCCGTATCGCGCCGCGCCACGAACACGAACTCCCTGCCCGGCCGGTCGGGTGCGTCGCGTACGTCCTCGACGACGAAGCCGTGCTCGTGCAAGTCCCGCTCGATCTCCGTACGTTCGCGGAAGCGAAGTGTCGATTCCGAGGTCAGTACGTCCCCGTCCGCGGCGAACACGTGCGTACCCCGGAAGCTCACCAGCGGCAGGCTCACGTCCGTCAGCTCGGCCCAGGTCTCGACGTGGCCGACGCCCGGGATGTCCGTCATGCGGTACGTGGTCTCGCGCGTCCACTCCGCCCACTCCTCCCACACGCGCTGCGCCGGATCGCGCGTCTCGAAGACAAGCCGCCCGCCGGGCCGCAGCGCCTCGTACGCGCCGCGCAGCGTCGTACGCCATGCCTGCGGATCGGCGATCGCCTGGGCGACGTTCCCGGTCATCGTCACCAGGTCGATCTGCATGGCCGGCAGGTCCCCCGCGTCGCCGTCGAGCCAGCGCACCCGCTCCGCGCCCGGCTTGCCACGCGCGACGTCGACGGACGCCCGCGCGGGATCGATCCCGGTGACCGTAATCCCGCGCTCGGCGAGCAGCAGCGCGAACACGCCCGTACCGCACCCGATGTCCAGCACGGACCGCGCGCCGAACTCCTCCGCCATCGCGAGATACGCGTCGAGATCGCTGCGGTCCGGATCGAGTGGGTCGTAGATGGCGGCGAGGCGTGGATGCCCGAAATTTGCGTCAATCATGGCGGCGAACGTATGTGGCCCCGAGCCCGCGCGGCCACTGCTTTTTTCGGGTTACGGCGCGAAGCGGGCACGGCGAAGTGCGCCAGCAGGGGAGCCAGGTCGCCGCCCAGGACGAGCCGCCCCGCGAAGCACGCCGCCGCGAGATCCGCCGCGAACTCCGGCGGCAGCCCGGCCTTGTCGAACTCGAAGACCGACCGGCTCGCGTCGAACTCCGGCACCGGCTCCTCCAGGTCGAAGATCGGGCAGTCCCAGACGACCGGCTCGGCGCCCCTGAGGGCGGCCGGGTTCATCCAGGCGGTGTCCTGCGCGAAGCCGAGCTCGTTGATGAGGTTGCCGCCGAAGAACGTCGCATAGACGGCGTCGGCGTCGAAACTCGCCGGCGGACGGGCGAGCAGGATCTCAAAGGCACCGGTCAGCTGTGCTTTCCACGGGCAGAAGCGGAGTTCATGCCGGGACCATATAGGCCATTGATCAGCGTGGGCGGCTGAGGGCGGCCTCGGCCAGATCCGTCCACGTCTCGGCCGAGGAGTGGGGCACGACCACCCAGTCCTTCATGGCCCTGCCCTGCCCCGAGGGGTCGAACAGGGACGCGCCGGCCAGCTGGAGCGCGGCGGTGTGTTCGGGGGTGTCCCTGACCAGCCGGAACACCATCGCGCCGTCGCGCTGCAGGCTCGCGAACACCTTCCCCGCCTGATCCTTGAGCGCGGGACTCCCCATCATCCTGGAGATCCGTACACCCAGGTCGGCCAGCTCGGCGCCGACCTGCTTGAAATCCTCTTCCGCGCTCATCGTCAGTCAGTCAGTCCCAAACTCCATGGCGGTGTGGTCGAGCAACTCGGCCCCCGCCTTCCGGCAGAACGGCGATCAGGGTAGTCGTCCTGGCGGTACCGATCAAGGCCGGATGCGGAGTGCCGACCGGGTGTGACGCGGAGGAACGCCGAGGAACGCGGAGGAACGCGATGGAACGCCGGACCTGTAGGGGAGTCAGGTCGGTGGACCGGGGGTGGCTCCCGGCGATCCCCGGTGTGACCGCTGTCCGCGGTGTCCGCCCCCGCCTGACGCGCTCATCGGAACCAGTCATCGGAGGGTGTCCATGCTGTTGTATCGTCCGTTCGACCAGCCTGGTGGTCACCAGGCCGTCCCTTCGACGATCAAGATGCTCGGCCCGCTCGACGTCCGGCATGGAGGTCGCCCCCTCGTGCTGCCCCCGCGGCGCCGGAGCCTGCTGGCGCTGCTGGCGTTCAGCCCGGGCAGGGTCGTGACCGCCGAGCAACTGGTGGACGGGTTATGGGGTGAGGAGGCCCCGCCCACGGCCTTACGCACGCTGCACGCTCACATCGCCAAGCTGGGCGCGGACCTGTCCCGGCATCGCGGCGAGCGGCCCATCCGGCGGCAGGCCCCCGGCTACCTGCTGCGTGCGGACGCGGTGGACGTCGATGGGGAACGGTTCGAGGAGTCGGTGACGACGGGGTTGCGGTTCTCGGCGCAGGGGCGGTTCGCCGAAGCGTCGCGGAGTCTGCGCGCGGGGCTGGCGCTGTGGCGCGGGAACGTCGTGTCGGACTGCCAGGTGCACGGTTGGGCTCTGGCCGAGATCGGCTATCTGGAAGGGCTTCGGCTCCAGGCGTACGAGGGGGAGTTCGCCGCGAGCCTGGCCGCGGGCGTCACGGACACGGCGGTCGGCCGTCTGGAGCGGCTGGTGGGCGAGCATCCGCTGCGTGAGCGGCTGTGGGAGCTGCTCATCGTGGCCTTGCGCACGGCCGGCCGGCCCGGGGACGCGCTCGGCGCCTACCACCGGGCTCGCCGCACCTTGATCGACGAGCTCGGCATCGAGCCGGGGGAGGGGTTGCGACACGTCGAGGCGGGCGTGCTGCGAGGCGTCACCGACCCCCGGACGCTGCTCCGCCTGTCGTCAGGCCCGCCCGTGGCGATCACCGACTGCGCATGAGGCCGGTCTCCACAGCGAGGAAGGCGAGCGCGTCGGCGCCCACGGCCACCCCCTTGCCGCGGGACCGGGGTTGGTGGCCGAGGCCGCCGGCGACGTGGAAGAGGACCGTGCCCGGTCCCGTGGCGGCGTGCTGCAGGGCGGCGGCCATCTTGCGCGCGTGCAAGTGATCGACCCGCGTATCGTGCTCGAACACCACGAACATGCACGACGGGTACGTCTCGCCCGGGACGACGTGATGGTAGGGCGAGTACGCCATCAGCCAGTCGAGCTCGGCGGGCACGTCCACGCTGCCGTACTCGAAGCGCCAGGCCGGGCCCATCCCGAAGCGCTCGTAACGCGCCATGTCGGCCAGCGGCGCGATGCAGACGGCGGCGCGGTACAGCTCACGGCGCTGGGTCACGGCGACCGCCGCCAGCAGGCCGGCGTTGCTGGCCCCGATCACGCCGAGCCGGTCACCGCTCGTCCAGCCCCGGCCGATCAGCCACTCGGCCGCCGCGTGGAAGTCGTCGAACGCGTTCTGCCTGTGTCCCCGCATGCCGGCACGGTGCCAGGCCGCTCCCTGCTCGCCCCCGCCCCGCACGCACGCGACGGCGAACACACCGCCTGCCTCCACCCAGGCCAGGGCGCTCGGCTCGAAGGACGGCGTCACGGCCGCGCCGAAGCCGCCGTAGGCGGTGAGCAGCGCTGGCCGGACACGATCCGGGCCGGACGCGCAGCTCGCCGGCGCCATCACGAAGATCCGGACCTCGGTCCCGTCCGCCGAGACATAGCTCTCCCGCCGCGTGGTGATCGTCGCCTGGGACGTCGTACGCCGGTCGGCGCCGGTTCGCGCCGCAGGTCCGGCGTACCGCAGGACCGTGGGCGCCGTCGTGTAGTCGGTGTAGGTGAACCAGGCGGTGGCGGGTGCGCCGGGCCGTACGGAGACCTCGCGCACCGTCCCGGCTCCCGGCAGCGCGACGCGGTCCAGGCACCGGCTGGACCGGCCATCCCAGATCGTGACCTCCGACGCCGCGTCGCGCGTGCGCACCACGAACAGCCGGGGCGCGTCCGTCCTGTCGTCCTCCAGCAGGGAGAATCCGGAGATCGCCGCGTCAGGGTCCTCCGGCACCACGTCCCGCCAGGACCGGCCGTCCCACTGCGCGGCCGTCGTTCCCAGGTTGCGGGCGGCCATGGCGCGGATGCGGCCCCGCGGTGCCGCGCCGGTGGTGTGCAGGTAGATCTCGCCGGTTCGGCTCACCCGCGCGAAGCCGAGCGCCCCCGGGGCGAGCGGGATCGGCAGGAATCGCGGTTCGTCCGGCGGTGAGACGGCCAGGTCGGCGAGGTGCAGCGTGTTCCACGGGGCTGTGCCGACCCTGGCGGACACCACGAGCCAGCGCCCGTGGTACAGCGCGACCCGATGGCTCGTCCTGGCGTCGCCGCCCAGGCCGAAGACCGGCGTGTCCTTCCGGGCGTCGTGGCCCACCCGATGCAGCCACACGCTCCGTACGGCCCCCGGAGACTCGTCGAGACCGCGCCTGACGTAGAAGAACGCGGACTCGTTGGGCAGCCAGGCGACGGTGGGGTACCGGACGCCGCCGATCGGCCCGTCGACGATCTCGCCCGAGACGAGGTCGGCGACGAGCAGCACGCCCTGCTCGGTGCCGTCTCGCGACACCTGGCAGGCAAGCAGGCGGCCGGTCGGGGAGAGGGACCAGGAGTCGAGCGTGGCGCCGGCGTTCCCCGGCCCGCCGAGGCGTGCCGGATCGAGCACGACACGCTCGCCGTCGGCGTCCCTGCAGTACAGCGCGGCGTGTTCCTGTCCGGGGCGGCGGCTGAGGAAGTACGCCCGAGTCCCGCGCCAGACCGGTGCGGAGTCCGTCCCCGGTGCCATCAGCCGGTCGAGCCGCTCGGCGAAGAACGGCCGGGGCCTGGACGACCTGAGATACTCCTCCGTCAGCTCGTGCTGCGCCCGCAGCCAGCGCCGGCTCTCCGCGCCGTCACCCTCCAGCCAGCGGTACGGGTCCGGGATCACCCGTCCGTGCACGACGTCGGAGTCTTCGCCCCGGCGGGCCGGCGGGTATGCCCGCGCGCTCATGCGGGCCTTTCGGCGTCGCCGCCCTCGGCGACCGGTACGGCGGCCGGCGCCGCCGCGGGAGCGTGGTCCGGCGTGCGCTCGTCGCCCGCCCGCATGACCCGCAACACCGGAAGCAGGAGCAGCATGCTGACGGCCGACACCCCGCAGGCGACCCACAAGGTGGGGACGATCCCGGCCTGCTGCCCCAGAGCCCCGCCGACGAGCGCCCCCGCGAAGGCGCCGGCCGCGGTGAGCAGTTGCACGCTGACCGACAGCCGCCCCAGGACCTCTTCGGGAATCCGGATCGTGACGAAGCCGAGCAGCCCGACGTTCGCGATCGCGCCGAACAGGTACGGGAGCCCGATGCCCAGACCCGCCGTGATCGCCGCCACGAGCACGGGCCCGCCCGCCAGCGGAAGCGCCACGGTGCCGATCGCGCCGCCGATCAAGCCCACCATCGTGAGCCGTTCGGTGTTCAGCCGCCGCGAGAGCAGTTCGCTGAGGAACGTCCCCGTCACGCCGGCGACGCCGAGGAGCACGAACAGCAGGCCGTACCACTGCGCCGGGACGTGCAGGACCTTCAACACGTACGGCGCGACCAGCGCGAGGGTCATCCCCATGACGAGCTGCTGGCCCACGAGGAAGGGGACGAGCGCGCGCAGGAAGGGCTGCCCCCACAGTGACCTGAACCCGGCGCCGAGCTCGTGGGCGAAGGAGCGTTCCTGCCGCGCCTGCTGGGCCGGCCGCTCCGGTGTCCTGATCAGTGCGGTGGTGCCCGCGCTGATCAGGCGCGAGACCGTGTCCACCACGAAGGGGACGACGGGGCCGAGTGCGGCGGCCGGGCCGGCCAGCGCCCTGCCGAGCGTCCCGCCGACGTACTCTCCGCGATTGAGCCGGGCCCTGGCCTTGACGATGTCGCCGGTGCCCACGATGGTCTTGAGGTAGACCAGGTACAGGGTCTCCACCATCACGCCGACCGTGCCGATCACGAACACCAGCGCGCCCAGGGCCCAGATGCTGAGCCTGCCGGTGAGCATCGACACGATGGTCAGGCCGAGGGCCGCGGCGACGGTGAGGTCGCACGCGATGAGCACCCGCCGCCGGGAGCGCAGCCGGTCGACCAGGCTGCTGATGAACAACCCGAGGAGCGGTAGGGGAAGGCTGCCCGCCGCGACCAGGAAACCCGTCTCCGCGGGTGAGGCGCCAAGATATTGCACCGCCACCAGGGGGACCGCGATCACCGTGAACACCGAGCCGAAAGCCGAGGCGACCTGGCCGCCCTGGAAGAGCCGGAAATCTCGTGTCATGTCATTCTCCGAAGTTTCAGGCCGGCCGGCGAGTGTGGGCGGCAGACCGGTGTGAACGCTGGGAACGCGGGACCGGGAAGCAAGACGGCCGGCATCCGCTGGTCTCGGTGCCGGCCGCTCGCGTTCGGCGCGGGCGTCAGATCGGACGCCCCGCGTTCATCCGCCTCGACGGCGGCATCAGTTGGTGTTGTTGCAGTTGAACAGGCTCAGCGTGCTCCAGGGAGCATCCTCCGCAAGCTCGACGTCAAGCTCCTGAAGGGCCAGAACTTCCGACATGGGTCACACACCTCCTTCCTTCTCTCGACACCTTCTCCGGCCGGCGGTCGCCGGTCGGAAGCTCAGGGTGGGGCAGGTCAGTCCAGCAGCAGGAAATGGCCGGCTGGGCGGTTCAGCACCCGGTGCAGGGCCAGCAGGACGCCCGCCCCGCCGCTCCAGAGCTCCCCGCTGAAGCGCAGCGAGCCCTCGCCGAGGAAACGCACGCCTCGCCGGCCGCCGACGGCGTACTTGACGAGGCCGGTGGCGACGTCGAGCGCGTCGTCCGCCGAGCGTGGATCGTCCATGAGCTCCGCGTGGTCCGCCAGCGCGAACGCCAGGCCCGCCAGGCCGCAGTACAGCCCGGGGAAGGCGCAGCAGTTCTTGCGGACGTCGCTGAGGACGCGTGGCAGCGCCGTCGTGATCCGGGCGTCGCCGACGTCCTCCGGGCTCGCCGCGTACCGGCTCAACGCGAGCGCGACCCCCGCCGAGCCGCTGAACAGGTAGGGCAGGCCGCGATGGGTCTGGTCGCTGTCGCTGAAGGAGAGCGCGCCGTCCGGGAGTTCGATCGCCAGGTCGAGCTCCTCGTGCAGCAGGCGCCTGCCGGCGTGCGCATAACGGTCGTTCCCGGTCGCCGCGCTCAGCCGGTGCAGGAAGAGGGCGATGCCCGCCCGGCCGTGCAGCAGCCCGCGAGCGTTGCCCGGCCCCAGGGTGGGACGCAGGTCGCCGGCGCGGACGATGGCCTCGCCCGCCGCCACCGCCAGGTCCAGGAAGCGCGCCTGGTCGGTGCCGCGGTGCATGCGCAGGGCGGCCATGCCGACGCCGGCCCGCCCTTCGCCGAGGGTCGTCGTCCTGTCCAGGATCGGGTGGCGGGCAGCGTGCGCGAGCACGTCACCGGCCTCGTCGAGCAGGCCGAGGTCGGCGAGGACCCAGGCGACGCCGGCCGTCCCCGTGTGCAGGCCCGGCGGAAGGTCGCCCGCGTGGTCCACCGCCCGGGTTCGAAGGCGCTCGGCCAGCCCGGCCGGGATCGCGGAGCCCGTGACGTGCAGGGCGTGCAGGATGCCGGCCAGGCCGTAGGCGACGCAGAGCAGATTCGTCTCGAATCCCCGTGGCACGGTGGGGAAGTTCCGGTCGAGCTGTTCGGCGTCGATCATGTCCGTGAGCCCCAGCCGGACCTCGTCGGCGAACCGGGCGAGACTCTCCCGTGGCCGTTCGTCGAGCTCTCCGGGAGCGGGCAGCGGGCCGGTCCGCGCCGTGTCCCGCTCGTCGTGGAAGCGTGTCGCGCGTCGCCACAACGCGGCGGGGACGGGGGCGTGCTTGCCGACGTCCCTGCGCAGCCAGCGCAGGTTGCCGGGGCTGCGCTGGACCACCGCGTGCATCGGCATGACCAGCAGCAGCGCGATGGCGGAGAGCCCGTACTCGTCCCAGGCGAACGGGCCGGACAGGGGGAAGCCGACCGGCGGTGCGTAGCCGTCCGCCCCCATGGGGATGAGGGGGGCGTCGCGGTGGGTGCACGACTCGAAGTCGACCAGCCTGACGCCGTCGGGGGTCACCATCACGTTGCGCGGGTTGAGGTCACCGAAGCGGAACCCGGCTCCGTGGAGCCGGGCGAGCGCCTGGTCCAGCTCGGCGAGCACCCTCTCGCATTCGCCGTAGTAGGCGGCGAAGTCGGCCGATGTCCTGCCGGCCTGGATCAGCGGCGAGTGCAGCGCCGCCCACGTGTGCAGCGGTGTTCCGGCGACGAACTCCGTCACCAGGAACTCGTGCTCCCACTCCTGGAAGTAGTCGAGCGGCTGCGGGCAGGCGTCCGGCGCGGCCTGGTGCACCTCGGTGAGCACGCGGTGCTCCCGGCGCAGCCGTTCGACGGCCGTGCTGCGATCCCAGTACAGGCCGTTGTGCGCGCGTGCCTCCTTGATGAACACGGTGCGGCCCGTCCGGGTGTCCTTGGCCTCGTAGGCGCCACCGGCGTTGCTGGGCTGGAGGACCTGCACGATCTCGTAGCCGTGGATCACCGGCGGGCCGTTGCGCGCCGGCCCGGCCGGCCTCGCGAAGGGGTCGCCGATGCCTGGCGGCAGCGTGAAGGAGACGCCTCGGGAATCGGTGACGTCGCGGCCGTAGCCGTCGCGTACCAGGCTCTCCCTGCCGCCGTCCGCCCGCAGCCCGCCGCGCGCCTCGAACGCGCCGTAGCGGTAGTACACCGTGCGCGAGTCGCGGAAACGGCGGTCGGACAGGACGTAGGGCCCCTCCTCCCCGGCGAGTTCGCCGGCCAGCCGTTCCATCAGGCGCAGGGCGCTCCGCTCGTCGGGGTACAGGGCGCAGAACTTGCCCGCCTGCGGCCTCGGCCCGTGCTTGTGGTGCATGAACAGGAAGAACACCTCGGCCGACAGGTGCTTGAAGGCCACCCGCTCCGCGTGGCAGGCGCGGGCGACCGCGTCCAGTACGAGGTCGGCGCGTTCGAGGCGGGCGGAGACGTGCACCTTCCACCCCTGGTCCGGCGTGACCACGTCGGGATGGGTCCACCTGGTCCACACGTCATGCGTGGCGGAGGTCCAGCCGTCGGAGACGGACCTGGGGGCGAAACGCCTCCCCGGGTCCGGCAGCCAGGACAGCGGCGCGTAGAACTCAGGATCCGCCTGCGCGTAACTGTGGAAGCCGAGCATTGGTATGTCCCCGTTTCACTGAACCCGACCGGTACGTCGCTGGTTCTTTGGTATCCGGGGGGTGTTGCCGGGCCGTTGCCACGCAGGTGGAGGTGGCTGGGGACACGGGCAGGGACGCAAGGGCCGCTGCCGGCCGCGCGGGAAACCGCCATGAGCCGCAGAGGCCGGAACGGCCTCAGCCGTGATGGTCGACGAGGCGGGTGAGCAGGTCGATCAGGTTCTGCCGGTCGGCCGGGGGCAGCGGGGAGAGGAACTCGTCCTGGGCGGCGGCGAGCAGCCGGTCGAGGTGGGTGAGTTGGTTCCGGCCTGCCTCCGTGATGGTGATGATGTTGCGCCGGCGGTCGTCCGGGTCGGGTGCGCGCTCGAGGAGTTGCCGTTCGGCGAGGTCGTTGACGGTCGCCACCATGTCGCTGCGGTCGATGCCGGTACGGCGGCCGAGGGCGGCCTGGCTGGCCGGGCCGTACTCCTCCAGCGCGGCGAGCAGGGCGTAGTGGTAGCGCCGAAGGCCGGCTTGGCCGAGCGCCTGGTCCACGATCCGGTTGGCGATCTGCGCCGCATGGTTGGTCAACCTGCTCGGCAGCGTGCGCAGCCGCTGTGGCGGCGGCCCCTCTGGCGTGTCCACGGGGACAATCTAGCAAATTGTTGGCCGCACCCACGATTAGGTGTACTGTTGGCCGCACCAACGTTGGTTCAACCAACATTCTCGTTGCGCTGCCGGCCTTCGAGAAAGCGCATGACTGACATGCTGGAAAGGCGGACAACTGACATGACGACGACGAATTCCGCAGTGGTGAGCCTGGGCGCGTCGATCCGAGGGCGCACGCTTTACCCCGGCGACGAGGGCTTTGCGGAGGCCTGCTCCGGCTGGTTGCTGACGGTCGAGCACCGGCCCGCGGCGGTCGTGGTCGCCGCCGACGCCGATGACGTGGCCGCCGCCGTCCGGTTCGCGGCGGAGGCGGGACGCCCGGTCGCGGTGCAGTCGACCGGGCACGGTAAGTCGGTGCCCGCGGATGGGGCCGTGTTCATCGCCACGGGGGAGCTGCGCGAGCTGTCGGTGGACCCGCGTGCCGGAACCGCGAGGATCGGAGCCGGGCTGCGGTGGGGTGAGGTGCTCACCGCGGCGGCCGAGCACGGTCTCGCGCCGCTGTGCGGCTCCTCCGGCCAGGTCGGGGTGATGGGCTACCTGACCGGCGGCGGGCTGCCGCTGGCCGGCCGTACGTACGGCTTCGCCGCCGACTACGTCCGCTCGCTCGACATCGTCACCGCCGACGGGCTGCTCCGCACCGTCTCGCCGGCCCAGGAGCCCGACCTGTTCTGGGCGGTACGGGGTGGCAAGAGCAACTTCGGCGTCGTGGTCGCGGCCGAGATCGAGCTGCTGCCGCTGCGTACCTTCTACGGTGGTGAGCTCTACTACCCGGTCGGGGACCGCAGGCACGCCGCCCACGTGCTCGGCTCCTACCTGGCCTGGGTCAAGGAGCAGCCGGAGGAGATGTCGTCCTCTGTGACCTTGCTGCGCTTCCCCGACGTGCCGCAGTTGCCCGAGGAGTTCCGTGGCCGTTCGTTCGTGCAGGTCCGGGTGGTCTACATGGGGGACGAGGAGCAGGGTGCGCGGCTGGTGGAGCCGTTGCGCGCGCTCGGCCCGGAGAAGGACACCTGTGACGCCAGGCCGTACACGCAGATCACCGAGATCTACCAGGACCCCAAGAACCCGGTCATGGCGCACCTGCGCAGCGCCTTGTTGCACGAACTGGACGACGAGGCCGTGGCGGAGCTGGTCTCGTTCATCGATCCGTCGAAGCCCGGGGGCCCGTTCCCCGGCATCGAGCTACGTCACCTGGGCGGGGCGCTGAACCGGCCGCCCGGCCGCCCGCACGCGGTCAGCACCCAGGGCGCGGCCTTCCACCTGTGGATGCGGATGCCGGCTCCGGCCGAGCAGGCCGACGCGGTGCGCAAGACCGCCGACGAGGCGCTGGCGCGGCTGCGGCGGTGGGACACCGGCGCCGTGCTTCCGGGGTTCCTGTTCGACCACGACTCGGCTCCCGAGCGGGTCAGGCGGGCCTACACCGAGGCGGACTACCGGCGGCTGGCCGCGCTGAAGGCGACGTACGACCCGGACCAGCTTTTCCGGATCAACCACAACATCCCGCCGTCGAGCGCCTCGACGGACTGATCGGCCGTACACCGATCACGAGGTCGGCGCCGCGGTGAGCGGCGTCGCGATGGCCTCCAGGCCCTTGCGCTCGGCCTTGACCCCGAACAGCAGCTCGACCAGCCCCGCCACGATCATCACGATGCCGCCGATGGAGAACGCGAGCGCCGTGTCCCCGGGCACCCCGGTCTCGACGAGGGAGGCGAAGACCAGCGGGCCGGCGATGCCACCGGCGGCGGTGCCGATCGCGAAGAAGAACGCGATGGCCAGGGCCCTGGTCTCCATGGGGAAGATCTCGCTGACGGTCAGGTACGCCGAACTGGCCCCGGCCGAGGCCACGAAGAGCACCACGGACCAGCACGCGGTCAGCGTGACGGCGTTCAGCAGGCCCTGGTCGAACAGCCAGGCCGTGCCCAGCAGGAGCAGCCCGGACCCGATGTACGTGGCCGAGATCATCGGGATCCGGCCCACGGTGTCGAAGAGGCGGCCGAGCAGGAGCGGGCCGAGGAAGTTCCCGACCGCGATGACGGCGAAGTAGTAGCCGGCATTCGTGTCGATCTTGAAGAAGGTGGCCAGGATCTGCGCGTACCCGAAGGTGATCGCGTTGTAGAGGAACGCCTGGCCGATGAAGAGGGACAGGCCGAGGATCGTACGTTGGGGATAGAGCGCCACCATCGTGTGGGCGATCCGGACGAAACCGATGGACTTGCGCTGGTGCACGGTCACCGACTCCTTCGGCTCCGGCAGGTCGGCGCCGATCTGCCGCTCGATGCCGCCGACGATCTCCTCGGCCTCCTTCTCCTTGCCGTGGATGAACAGCCAGCGCGGGCTCTCCGGTACGTGCCGCCGTACCAGCAGGATCGCCAGGCCCAGCACCACGCCCAGGCCGAACGCGACGCGCCAGCCGATGTTCACCGGCAGGCCGCTCAGCAGCGGCACGGTCAGCAACGCGCCGCCGGCGGCGCCGAGCCAGTAGCTGCCGTTGATGATGATGTCGATGCGCCCCCTGTGGTGGCTCGGGATGAGCTCGTCGATGGCGGAGTTGATGGCGGCGTACTCGCCGCCGATCCCGAACCCCGTCATGAACCTGAACAGGAAGAACCACCACGCGTGGAAGGAGAACGCGGTCATCAGGGTCGCCGCCAGGTAGACGACCAGCGTGATGAGGAAGAGCTTCTTCCTGCCGAACCTGTCGGTCAGCCAGCCGAAGAACAGCGCACCCGAGCAGGCGCCCGCGACGTAAAGGGCCGCGGCCAGGCCCGCGACCTGCGCCTGAGTGATCTCCAGGCCGCTGCCCGGCTTGGCGAGCTGCCCTGAGAGGTTGCCCACGATGGTGACCTCGAGCCCGTCGAGTATCCAGACGGTGCCGAGCCCTACGACGATCATCCAGTGCCAGCGGGACCAGGGGAGCCGATCAAGGCGCGCGGGCACTTTGGTGGTTATGGTGCCGGTCTCCACGTCGCTCATAAGCTTTTGTGGCTACCCGCGTTCTTGCCAGGTAGGCTTCCTGGCCGATCATGTGGCTAGGCGTCCCGGTATTTGTCCCGGATCTCGGGGAGCTGCCGGAATCCGGCTGACCGGTAGGTGGCGACGGCGCCGACATTGGAGCTCGGGGTGCAGACGATCGCGCTCGACGAGCCCAGCTCCTGGAGCGCGGCCGCCGCGGCGACGGTGATCGCCCTGCCGTAGCCGTGACCGCGATGCTCCCGGTGCACGCCCATCGGCTCGAGCAACCCGGGCTTGCCCGGACCGGCCGACCACACCGTGACCGCCGCCACCGCGTCGCCCCGGTCGTCGTACGCGACCAGACACCGGGCGTCGGCGTACGGCGATCCGGCCGCCATCGCGTGCCAGCGCTCGTCCGTGAACGTCGAACCGTCGAACGATGCCCGCTGCACGGCGGCCCGCACATGCGCCTGCTCCGGCCCGATCACGTCCTCGACCAGCCGCTGCGCCAGTTCCTCGTCCCGATGGGCGTCCGGCGCGATCGTCAGCCGCAACAGGTCGGGCTGGTCCAGCAGCCCGATGGCGAGAATCCGTCCTTCACGGCTCCACGTACGGACCGCCGCGGCCGTCGCCACCGCACCGAACCGCCAGAACCAGCCCAGGTCCCCCGGATGCAGCTGCATCGGCGCCCCTTCGTGCTGCCACTCCCGCAGCACGCCCACGACCTCGCTCAGCCCGCCGACTCCCGGCTCACCCAACGCCATCGCCATAACCCCGATCACACTCCACCGCACCGGCACTCCGCACCCGGTTTTCGGCCGGCCGGCGTGAGACCTCAGCTTCGTGGCCGCGGGTCAGATGGTGGTGGAAACTGCTGGGAAAATTGTCGTGTCCCAGGGCGACGGGCCGTTTGACGGAGAGCGAGATCTACCATGAAGTACCTGCTGCTGAAGCACTACCGAGGTGGCCCGGCCCCCGCTGTCGACCGGGCGCCGATGGACCAGTGGACGCCGGAGGAGGTCGACGCGCACGTGCAGTACATGCGCGACTTCGCCGCCCGCCTGGAGGAGACGGGGGAGTACGTCGACAGCCAGGCGCTGGCGCCCGGGGGCGCGTTCGTGCGGTACGACGGCGAGGGGCGCCCGCCGGTGACCGATGGGCCGTTCGCCGAGACCAAGGACCTCATCGCCGGCTGGATGATCATCGATGTGGAGTCTTGGGACCGCGCGGTCCAGCTGGCCGGGGAGCTGTCCGCCGCTCCCGGGGCCGGCGGCGAGCCGATCCACGAGTGGCTCGAGGTTCGACCGTTCCTCACCGAGTCGCCCACGGTGACCGAGTGAACGAGTCGCTGCTGCGGGAGCTCGTGCCCGCGGTGATCGGTGTCCTCGTCCGACGCGGAGCCGACTTCGCGTCGGCCGAGGATGCCGTGCAGGAGGCCCTGATCCGGGCGCTGGAAACGTGGCCCGACGATCCACCGCGTGAGCCGAAGGCATGGCTCGTCGCGGTCGCGTGGCGCAAGTTCCTCGACGCCGCCCGGGCCGAGGCGTCGCGGCGGGGGCGGGAACTCGCCGTGGAGGTCGAGCCGCCCGCCGGTCCGGCGCCCGCCACGGACGACACGCTGCGGCTCTACTTCCTGTGCGCGCACCCCACCCTGCCGCCGAGCTCGGCCGTCGCCTTGACGCTGCGTGCGGTAGGCGGCCTGACCACGCGGCAGATCGCGACGGCGTACCTCGTCCCCGAGGCGACCATGGCGCAGCGGATCAGCCGGGCCAAGCGGCGGATCGCGGGGCTGCCGCTCGACCAGCCCGGCGATCTCGGGACGCTGCTGCGCGTGCTCTACCTCGTCTTCAACGAGGGCTACGGCGGAGACGTCGACCTGGCGGCCGAGGCGATCCGCCTCACCCGCCAGCTCGTCGCCTTGACCGACGAGCCCGAGGTGGCGGGGCTGCTCGCGCTCATGCTGCTGCACCATGCGCGCCGCGCGTCCCGTACCGGCCCGGGAGGCCGTCTCGTGCCGCTCGGCGAGCAGGACCGATCGCGCTGGGACACCGGCCTGATCGCCGAGGGGGTGACGATCCTGCAGACCGCGCTGGCCCGCGACCGGTTGGGCGAATACCAGGCACAGGCCGCGATCGCCGCTCTGCACGCGGACGCCCGGAGCGCCGCCGAGACGGACTGGGTGCAGATCGTGGAGTGGTACGACGAGCTGCTGCTCCTCACCGGCAGCCCGGTGGTGCGGCTCAACCGCGCAGTGGCGGTCGGGGAGGCCGACGGGCCGCAGGCCGGCCTGGCGGCGCTGGCTGGCGTACACCCCGACCTGCCCCGTTACGCCGCGGTGACGGCATACCTGCACGAACGCGCCGGCGACCTCGAGCACGCCGCCGACCTGTATGCGGAGGCCTCCCGCGCCGCCACCAGCGTGCCGGAGCGCGACCACCTCACGCGAGAGGCCGCCCGGGTGTGGCAACTGCTGCGTCCGTGAGTACGCCATCACGTTGGAGTTCGCCTTTGCTCGCGGAGGGCAGGGCCGATTACCCGCGCCTGCGCGGTTCACGGGCCCGAGCCGGGTGAGCCAGGATGGCTCGCATGCCTACCGTGCCCGAAGATCGCGCCGCGCACGTGCCCGTCGCGGTCCTGGATGTGGATCTGGCCGGCGTCGCTGCCGGCCGCGAACCAGGAGCTGTCCGGGGAGATCGCCAGACAGCGGCATCCCGACGGGAGGGTGAAAGCGCTGGGCAAGGCGGTGAAGTGCGAGTCCAGGACGTGTACGGCGCCGCGCTCGTCACCCATGGCGAGCCAGGAACCGTCCGGTGAGATCACCAACGTCGTCACCTCGCCGTCGCCGGGATGGAGGAGGGCGATCGGGATGCCGCCGGGATCCAGGATCATCACGCGGGATCCGTAGCCTGCGGCCGGCCAGGTACCGTCCGGTGAGATGGCCGGCGCCGAGATCCAGCCGATGCCGATGCCGATGTCGTACGTGGCCAGTAGGCGGCCTCGCCCGTTCCAGATGCGGACGGTGGCGCTGTGGTCGCCGGTGGCCAGCCAGCTGCTGTCGGGGGCGATGGCCAGCGCGCTGATCCCACCCGCATGTCCGTCGAGAGTGGTCTGGAGGTCACCGTCGCTGTTCCACAGGCGCACGACGCCGACGGCGTCACTGTAGCTGGCGTTGGATTTCGGGCCGCTGCTCTCGCCGGTGGCCAGCTGTTACCGGCCATGACGTTGTCGTCGGTGGTGGTCACGGCTGAACTTCGTCAATCCGGCATGAGCGGTCGGATCTTGTCGCCAGTCGCTGACCGGAAGACGATATTGCTGTGACCAGCGGGAGAACCTCGGATTGTGCAGCGGGTATCGGCTAGAGGCGTGTCGCGGTGCGGACGAGGTCGGCGACGGCTTTGGATCTGCTGTGTGGTGGCCAGGCGATGACGGTCGTGACGGCCGGTGCGTCCGGCACCGGCACGATGGCGTGGTCGTCGCGTAGCTGGTCTCGGAGCGACTCGGGTACGACGGCGCAGGCCAGTCCGAGCGCGATCAGTTGGAACAGTTGGGTATGGTCGCGCACCTGCGGGCCGGGGCCGTCCGGATGGCCGCCATCCCGTCCAGGCCAGCGCGGCAGGGGCAGGTCCGTCTGGGCGTTGACCTCGGCTAACGACAGATGCGCCCGGTTGGCGAGGGGATGACCCTTGGGCAGGACCACGACCTGCTGTTCGGTGTGCAGATCCTCGGTGTCGAATCCGGCTGTCGTGTCGTAAGGCCGGTGGAGCAGAGCAACGTCGGCACGCCCGGTGCGCAGCAGACTTTCCGGCTCGCCCGGCCCGCACAACATCACCTCGACTGCCACTGAGCCCGGTTCAGCGGCGTAGGCGTCCAGAAGCTTCGACAACAGTTCCCTGGACGCTCCGGCCTTGGCGGCCAGCACCACACCCGGCTGGTCGCCCGCGGCACGGCGGGTTCGCCGCTCGGCGGCTTCGACCGCGTCGAGCGCGGTCCGGGCCTCCCGCAGCAGCACCGACCCGGCCTCGGTTAAGGCGATGGCGCGAGCAGTGCGGTGCAGCAGAACGACTCCGAGCCGCCGTTCCAGCTGCTGGATCGCCCGCGACAGTGGTGGTTGCGCCATCGCGAGCCGTTGTGCCGCCCGCCCGAAGTGCAACTCCTCGGCTACGGCGACGAAGTATCGCAACTCCCGCGTCTCCACCCGCTCATCGTATCCGGCGCTGACCACGACCAATACCCGTGCGGTATCGCCGCCCACCTGACCGGTCTTGGACGCCCCACCCGAGTCCGCAACATGATCGACGGCATGAGTGAACGGACGATCGCGCTGGTGACCGGCGCGAACAAGGGAATCGGATACGAGATCGCCGCAGGCCTGGGCGCCCTTGGCTGGCGAATCGGTGTGGGCGCGAGGGATCAACAACGCCGCGACACCGCGGTGGAGAAGCTGCGCGCGGCCGGGACCGACGCGTTCGGTGTGCCGCTCGACGTGACCGACGACGAAAGTGTCGCCGCCGCGGCCGAGCTGATCGCCGGCCATGCCGGAGGGCTCGACGTCCTGGTCAACAATGCCGCGATCACCGGCGGTATGCCACAGACACCGACCACGGTCGAGCCCGCGACCGTGCGAGCTGTCGTGGAAACCAACGTGATCGGGGTCATCCGGGTCACCAACGCGATGCTGCCGATGCTGCGCGACTCGGCATCACCGCGGATCGTCAACATGTCCAGCAGCGTCGGCTCGCTCGCCCTGCAAACCACACCGGGCATCTACATGGGCCAGGTTCCCGCCGCCTACTTGGCCTCGAAGACCTTCCTCAACGCCCTCACCATCCAATACGTCAAGGAACTGAGCGACACCAACATCCTGATCAACTCCGGCTGCCCCGGCTTCACCGCCACCGACCTCAACGGCTTCCAAGGCGTCCGCACACCACAACAGGGCGCGGCCATCGCGATTCACCTCGCGACCCTGCCCGACGACGGCCCGACCGGCGGATTCTTCGACGACGCCGGAACTGTGCCCTGGTGATTAGCACACCGGTGCCTACCAGTCCCGTTCTCGAGGTCAGCCGCGCGTCGTGCATCGAAGGAGAACCAGACATTGACAAAGGCAGTCAGATACGACGAGTTCGGTGGAATCGAGGTGTTGCGGGTCGCCGAGGTCGACCGGCCAGTGCCCGAGAGCGGACAGGTCCTCGTGCGGGTCAAGGCCGCAGGCGTCAACCCCGGTGAGGCGGCCATACGCACCGGCGCGATGGCCGACATCTTTCCCTCGACCTTTCCGTCCGGGCAGGGCAGCGACCTCGCCGGAATTGTCGCCGAGGTCGGCGCAGGAGTCGACCGATTCGTGGTCGGTGACGAGGTGATTGGGTTCTCCAAGCGGCGGGCAGCACAGGCCGAGCTGGTCCTGGTCGACGTCGACAACCTCACACCCAAGCCGGACGGCATCTCATGGGAGGTAGCGGGCGGCCTGTACGTCGCCGGAGTGACTGCGTGGGGGGCAGTGCATTCCATACAACTCGACATCGGGGAGACCGTCGTCATCTCCGCAGCAGCCGGAGGAGTCGGCTCGTTCGCCGTTCAGCTCGCGCGCCGTACCGGAGCCACGGTCATCGGCCTGGCGAGCGAGCACAACCATGAGTGGCTGCAAACACATGGTGTGATCACGGTCGCATACGGTGACGGCGTCACCGACCGGATCAAGGCCGCCGCACCGAGCGGCATCGATGCCTTCATCGACACCTACGGCGGCGGATACGTCGAAATGGCCCTTGCCCTCGGCGTCGCAGTCGAGCGGATCGACACCATCGCCGATTTCGCGGCAGCCGCGAGGTACGGAGTCAAGACCGAACCCGGAACCAACGCCAGGCCGGGCGCTGAGGTACTTGCCGAATTGGCCGCCCTGATCGCCGACGGACACCTCGAAGTCCCGATCGCCAGCGTCTACCCGCTGACGCAGGTCCGCCAGGCCTACACCGAACTCGAACGCCGACACACCCACGGCAAGATCGTGCTCAGACCCTGACCGGCACCATGCAACGCAGCGCGCTCAAGGCTCTGCTCAACCGCAGGATGATCCCCGTCGGGACTGTCCGGTCGGCCACCTGATTGGCCGCGACAACCCGGACGACACATCCGATATTCGGCAGATCCGCAAGCAAACCTCGCAAGAAGTTCAGACAGAAGGACGCAGGATGACGCACCGCAACTCGCCGCTGTCGGTCGAAGGCAGCCGGCGACTGGTGGAGCGGTGCCGGAGCCGACCGATTTCCCACGTGGCCGCCGAAATGGGCATTTCGCGAGCTATCGGTACCGGCAGTTCGGCGATCTCGGGTTAGTCGACCGGCCCTCGACGCCGCACCGGCAACCCACCGCGACCCCAGGCGGCGTTGTCGTACAGATCGAAACTATGCGCCGCGGCCACAAGTGGTCGGCGGCACGGATCGCCTTCGAACTCAGCCAGCAGGACGTCCCAGTGAGCCGGCGCACGGTCAGCCGGGTGCTCGCACAGCTCCGCAGGCATGCTCGCCGCATTCGGACACCTGCTGACCTCCTTCGCCGACCTGCTGACCCGGCTCAGCGCCGTCCCCGGCCGGCAAGCGCCGGTCACCTCGTACGCCGAACAGGCCGGGATCGCCTTTCTGCCCACCCGCCGCCCGCTCCCCGAGGGCGACTCGGCGAACCTGCGCCGCCTGCTGCCCGGTCACCCAAGGGGCGTGGCCGCACTGGCGATCGCTCCCGACGGCAGTTGGCTGGCTGTATGAGGCCGGCACGTTGTCGACGCGGACTGGCACCAGCGACGCTGGCGGCTGCCCATCGGCAGCTCCGTGGGGCCGGTGATAGTTGTCGTGCAGGTTCCACACGTCGATCGCCGCGCGTCGCTCGTCTTCCGAGGTCCAGGTTCTGGCGTAGAGAAACTCTTCGGCAAGGATCCGGTTGTAGCGCTCGATTTTGCCGTTGTGTTTCTCGGTGTACGGCGTGATCCGCTGATGCCGGGAGCCTTCGAGGGCTGTTGCAAACGCGGCAGCGGTGGAGCAGGGGCCGTTGTCGGTAACTATTCGCTCGATGTGGGTGATGTCGTGCGCGGCGAACCACGCTCGCGCTCGATTGAGGAAAGCTACGGCGGTGACGGCCTGCTCGTTGGGCAGCGCTTCCGGGTAGGCCAAGCGTGAGTAGCCGTCGATCGCCGAGTGTAAGTAGACATAGCCCGTCCGTGTACCTCGGGTTTTGGCTCGAGCGACGGCTCGGGCTTGTGCGCTGTTCTTGCCGTGGACGCGCCAGCCGCCGCCGTCAGGGATCCGGCCGACCTTCTTCACGTCGATATGGACCATGTGGCCTGGCCGACGGGCCACGATCTGCTGAGGCTCGCGGTTGCTCTCACCGCTCGGGTCGATGAACCGTCGCCGATTCAGTTGGGGCCGGTGGCGCGCAGCAGATCCCGTACGAGATCGGCCCGCATGTCCGGCAGATCACGGGTGAGCAGGTGGGTGGCCGCCTGCGGGGACATCTCGTCGACCTAGATCGTGGTGCCCCGCACGATGGAGGGACGCCGGGTGGTGACCAGGAGCTGGGCATGGGCGGCCGCCGGCAGGAACGGACCGAGCTGGGCGGCGTTCCACACGTCGTCGATCACCAGCAGCACGGGCTTGCGACGTGCGATGGCGAGCAGGCCCGGCATGCCAAGGCGACGCGAGCACCCTTCAGCGTCGCTGTCGCTGCCTGCGACTCTGGCCTGCCGCCACAGGTCGGGACATCCGTGTGGACCCCCTGACCGCCACGGAGAGGGCACGGATCCGCCACGGAGCCCATCCGTACACCTTGACGTCGGCACCCACCGCCGACCACTACTCCGCCCTGCAGAACGCCGCGGCATTGACCTGGGCGTTCAACTTGATCGTTCGGTGTTCTGGTGGGGGATCCCCTTACGGAACACCGCCACGATCACGCGGCCATCAGCCTGTGGCCCCTCGTCCTTGCCGCCGTCTTGAGCCGGGCCGCCGTGGCCCGCGCCGCCAGGACGCGGACGCCCTCGTCCAGGAGCCCGACCGGCTGGCCGCCGCGGATGCCCCTGACACAACCATGACACAGTGCGTACGAGGCGGCCGCGAGCGTGGCACAACAGGTCATGTTTTCTGGATTTTATTTTCTGGAAAATCAAAAATGGTAGGCTGCCGCCGTGACTCCGGATGCCAGTGTGGTAACGCCTTGTAAGCACTGTGGGTCGCCGATCGAGCAGCGGCGGGGGAGGGGTCGGCCCAAGGCGTACTGCCCTGAGAAGGACTGCCAGGCGGCGGCCAAGCGGGAGCGGGAGTTGCGGCGGGCCACGCCGGGGCTGGAGGGGGCGCTGGCTAGGGCCGAGCAGTTGTACGACCGGATGGAGAGCGGGCTGACCGCCGCCATCGAGCCGCTGGCGCGGGCGCTGGCTGCGGAGCTGAGTCCGGCGGGGGTCGAGGCGAAGCTGAGCGCGATGCAGGCCGAGGCGCACACGCGCGTGGCGATCGCGCGTACCGAGCGGGAGCAGGCGTTCGAGCAGGTACGGCTGGCGCGCGAGGCCGCCGAACACGCCCGCAGGCAGACGGCCGAGATGCGGGTACGGCTCGAAGAGGCGCAGGCCGAGCGCGAGACGGCACTGGGGGATGCCGAGCGGGCGCGGGAGCAGGCGTTGGCCGCGTTGCGGGAGGCCGCGAGCACCGAACGACAGGCGTTGCAGACGGCCGAGGAGGCCAAGCTGCGCGCGAAGACGGCCGAGCGGCGGGCTGAGGAGGCGCTGCATCGGGGCGAGTTGACGGAGCAGGCCAGGGACCAGGTCGTTCATGAGCTGGCCGAGCGGGCTGAGCTGGCCGAGCGGCGTACGGCTGAAGTCATGGAGCAGGCTGAGCAGCGCACCGCCGAGGCGCGGGCGCAGGTCGTACAGGCTCAGGAGGAGGCCGAGCGGGCACGGGAGGAACGCGACCGGGCCCGGGACGAGACGGCGGCGGCGGTTCGGGAGCGTGAACAGGCCGAACGGAAGCTGATCGAGGCGCAGACCCGCGCGGAGGCGGCGGCACAGGAGCGGGACCGGACGGTGGAGCGGGCCGTCACGGCCGAACGGGCGGCGGCGGAGGCCGAGCGGGATCGGGCCGTGGCCCTCAAGGAAGCCGAACGCGATCGGGCCATGACGATCAAGGAAGCCGAACGCGATCGGGCCGTGGCACTCAAGGAGGCCGAGCGGGACCGGGCGGTGGCGCTCAAGGACGCCTCGCAGGCGGCGGCCGAGGTGGAGCGGCTGGAGGGGAAGGTGGCGGAGGCTTCCGCGTCGCTGACCCGGGAGCGCAAGCTGGCCTCCCGGGAGAAGTCCCGGGCTGATGCCGCGGCGAAGGAGCGCGACGGGCTGCTGGCGGAGCTGAGACTCGAGCGGATGCGGCTCGAGGATCTGCGGGCCGAGTTGGAGGCGGCACGGGCGGAGGCGGCGCAGCTGCGGGAACGGGCGGTGGCCGCGGAACTTCGCTCGTCCTAGACGGCCCAGGACTCCCAAAGCTGCCCCCAAGGGTGGGTGGCTACTTAGGGTGTGCAGCGGGTCGTTGGGACAGACTCGTTGAGGTCGGCAACGCCAGAAGCGGTGCTTCAACCGAATCGGATGACCTCGCCGAACTCGCCGCCGCGGCGGGCGAGAAGGCCCCTGACACAGTCGCGGCCACCGTGCTCACGCTCGCAGACGGAGCCGCCTGCGTCCGCGTCGGCCTCGGCGACCCGACCGCCGCCAGGCTTGCACGAGAGGCGGCATCACGCCTGCTGACACATCGCTGACCACGGCGACAGCCCCACAACCCCACGGCTACTGTGGCCGCCCAGCGGCGCTGCAGCGTCACTGCACCTGCCGACCGGCCAGAGGCTGACGGTTCGAGCCGCGGCCGACGTCTTCCTCGACGCGCTGGGCAACTCCAACACCGTGCGTGCCCACGCGTCGGCGTCGGCAGGACCGCGCTCCGGGTCGGCGAGCACCGCCCGCTCGCGGCGGTGGCCGACGACGAGATCGGCGTCCGGGAAAGGACCCTCTACCGGTTTCTGTATGAGACCGCCGCCCGGGCCGAGTTGGTCGAGATGCGGCGGCTGCCGAGGGGCGATCACCGCGTGATCGAGGATGATGACCGGATCCAGGCCGGGGTGCCTTCCCATCGTCCGCCACGTTGCCCAATGACCGGGGAACGAAGCGTCCGCGCCGACCAGCTCGGGCCGAGGTGTGATCGCTGCCTTGCCAGACGATCAGTTGTCGGCTACGTGATCAGATTCACCTTCGGCCGGGACCGCGGCGGGTGTCGGCAGGGGCGCCGCGATCCGACTGGCGACGGCGGCCAGGATGGCACCTGCCATGGCTGCGATCGCGGCGGCGCCGAAGGCGGCCGCGCCGGTGTCGTGGGGGCCGGTGAGCTGGCCGGCGACGGCGGTGCCCAGGCCGTAGCCGGCCCAGGTGAAGGTGTTGAGCCAGGCGAAGACCTCGGTGCGGTAGCGGGCGGGGGCGTGTTCGGCGAGCAGGGTCGGCACGACGGCGTCGCGTGGCCCGGTCACCAACCCGACGAGCGTGATCAGTACGGCGAGTGTCATGAAGCCGGGTGCCCAGCTTCCGGTGAGCAGGACGGCTGCCTCGGCGAGCGAGAGCAGGACCAGCAGGCGCCCGCTGGTGACGGGCCAGGCACGCGCGCCGTACCCGAGGGTGCCCAGGAGGGCGCCGGCCGACAGCAGGCCCATCAGCACGCCGGCGGAGGAGGCGGAGCCGAAGACGGTGGCCGAGGCGACCGTGGCGATGCGCAGGCAGCCGAAGGTGAACGTGCCCAAGGCGGCGATGGCCAGCAGCACGAGAACAGGCCGGTGGGTGAGCGGCCCGGCCAGATGGAGCCTGCCCGGCGGGGTGGAAGCGGTCTGTCGTATCGCAGGGGAGGCCAGCAGCAGCGCGGTGCCGAGCAGGACGGCGGCGCCGGCGGCAGTCACCACGCCCTGGGCGGGGACGGCCCAGGTCAGGACCGGCACGAGCAGGGGGCCGGCGATGAAGGTCAGCTCGTTGACGGCGTTGTCGACCGCGTAGGCGGCGGGCAGGGAGGTGGCGGGGACGAGGCGTGGCCAGGCGGTTCTGATGACGGATCCGGCGGGCGGGGTGGTGGCGCCGAGCAGTACGGCGGCGCCGATCATCAAGGCGGGCGGGGCGAGCAGGAGGAGAGCGTAGGCGAGGGCGTGGGCGACCAGGTAGCCCGTCAGCGCCCGGCGGGGGCCGTACCGGTCGGCGATGCGCCCGCCGACGGGCGCGCACAGGGCCAGGGCCAGCGCGTGGCCGGTGAGCACGAGGCCGGCGGTGGCGTAGGAGCCGAGCCGGTCGACGGCGGCCAGCAGCAGGGCGAGGCTGAGCACGGGCGTGCCCAGCTTGACGATGAGCCCGGCGACGAGCAGGTGCGGCACGCCCGGTAGGGCGAACAGGCGGCGATAAGGTGCGAACATGGCGGACTCCGTTACCATCTAACTGGATTACGCCTATGACACACGGAAGGGTGTTACTGGTCAAGTGGAGATAGCCTGTAACGTGACTCGGCAGGCACCGCTGATCGCCGAGTTGGTCAACCTGGCCACGGCATACCGGCGGGGCGGCGCCTCGGTGCAGCCACTGACGGGCGAGGACCTGGCTACTGCGTTCGCCGCCCACCTCGGCGACCGCACGAGTGCGGCCCTGCGCGACGTCCCGGACGCGGGGCGGCGCCTGGCCGAGCTGGCCACCGAGCTGCGGCAAGCGCTCCTGGCCGAGCAGCCGGCCGAGCAGGCCGCCCGCATCAACGCCATGATCCGCAGGTACGGCGCCCAGCCGTACCTGGTCGAGGATGTCGGCCAGCCCTTCCACCTGCACTTCCACGGTTCGGGTGGCACCCAGGTGGAGGGACTGGGCGGTGAGTTCGCCACGGCGCTGGCCCTCATCGTGGACGGCTTCGGCCCGGATCGCTTCGGGGTGTGCCAGGCGCACCAGTGCGAGGCGGTCTACGTCGATCTGACCCGTAATGGGTCGCGTCGTTACTGCAGCGCCGCGTGTACGGCTCGCGCCAAGACCGCCGCCTATCGCAGCCGCCGCCCAGCCTGATCAAGGCTTGAATTCAACGACATTCAACGACTGAGCAGGTAGCGCCGGGGCGTGGTGCCGACCGTGCGGCGGAAGGCCGCCAGGAACGCGCTCGCCGTGGCGTACCCCACGCTGTGCGCCACCCGCGACACCGGCTGGCCCTCGGCCAGCAGCGGCAGGGCGGCGCGCAACCGTACCTGCGTACGCCAATGGTCGAAGCTCATGCCCACGTCGCGCACGAACAACCGTGTCAACGTCCGCCTGCTCACGCCCGCCGCGCGGGCGTGCGCCTCCAGACTGCGCGGGTCGGCGGGGTCGGCCAGCAGAGCGGCCGCCACCACCTGAACCCGCTCATCGGTGGGCTGCGGCACGTCGATGGGGCGGGTGGGCAGCGGGCGCAGCAGGTCGGGCAGCACGGCCTCGGCGCGCAACCGCGCGTCGTCGGCGAGGTCGGTGCGGGCCAGGTACCCGATCAGCTCGGCCAGCAGGCCGTCCACGCCGACCGCGGTGGGCTCGGGCCAGTCCAGCGGGCAGCGCTCCGGCGCCAGATACAGGCTGCACAGTACGGCGTCGCGGGTCGCGCCGGTCGCGTGCGTGACCCCTGCGGGCAGCCACAGTGCCCGGGTGGGCGGCAGGACCCAGTACACCTCGCCCACTTCGACGCTCAGGACGCCGCGCCGGGTCCAGGCGAGCTGGTGGTGGGTGTGATTGTGCGGGGGGATCCACTCTCCCGAGGTCAGCGGGAAGTGCCCGACGATGATCGCGCCCATGTCCTCCATACGACATAGTTTGGCCTCATCGCGAATTGTGGCCAAACGCGGCGGATCATAGCGTCGTCGGGTGCCGATGATTGTGTTGTGTCTTGTCCAGTTCATGCTTGTTCTCGATGACACCGTCGTGAGCGTGGCCCTGCCCAGCATCCGCGATGAGCTGGGCTTCAGCGCGTCCGGATTGCCCTGGGTCGTCAACGCCTACTTCCTGGCCTTCGGCGGTTTGCTGCTGCTGTGCGGCCGCATGGCGGATCTGCTGGGCCGCCGCCGCGTCTTCCTCATCGGGGTGGCGCTGTTCGGGGTGGCCAGTCTGGCGTGCGGGCTGGCGCAGGAGCCGTGGCAGCTCGTGGTCGGGCGGTTCGTGCAGGGAGCGGGTTCTGCGATGGCCAGTCCTGCGGCGATGTCGATGATCACGTTGCTGTATCCGGGGCCGGAGGAGCGAGCCAGGGCGCTGGGTGTCTGGGGCGGCATCGCGGCCCTCGGCGGGACCTCGGGCCTGGTGCTGTCCGGGGCGCTGACCGACCTGGTGTCCTGGCGCTGGATCTTCCTGATCAACCTTCCCGTCGTCGCCGTGGCCCTGGCGTCGCTGCCCCGCCTGGTCCCCGAGTCCCGCGCCCCCGGGCGGCGCAGCCTCGACGTTCCCGGCGCGGTCCTGGTCACGGGTGCCGCGGTGTCGCTGGTGTACGGGTTGCTGCGGACCGGAGAGACCGGTTGGAGCGATCCGCTCGTCATCGGCGCGGTCGGGCTCTCCGCCGCCTTGGCGGTGGTGTTCCTGGTGGCCGAATCGCGGGCGGCGGCGCCGTTGGTGCCCAGATCGTTCCTGGCCTCACGTACGCGGGCGGTCGCCAACGGCGCGACCCTGCTGTTCTCGATGGCGATGTACGCGATGTCGTTCCTGCTGATGATCCAGATTCAGACCGCTCTGGGATACAGCCCGCTCGTGGCCGGCATCGCCTATCTGCCCTACGGCGGCGGCATCCTGGCGGGCATGTGGCTGTCCTCCCGCATCTCCCTCAGGATCGGGACGCGCTGGGCGCTCCTGCTCGCCTTCCTCATCAACATCGCCGGTTTGCTGCTGCTGTCCGGCGTGGCGGCGGGTGACTCCTACGCCGCCCATGTCCTGCCCGGCATGCTCATCCTGAGTGTGGGCAACGGGCTGAGCCTGCCCGTCATGGCCGCGACCGCGGTCGACGGCACCACCGAGGAGGACGCCGGTCTCGGCTCGGCCCTGTTCACCTCGGTCCAGCAGATCGGCGGCGCCGTCGGGGTGGCCGCGCTGGCCGTCATGGGCTATTCGGGCGGGCTCACGGCGGGCGCGATCTGCGTGGCGCTCGGGGCCGTACTCATCGTCGTGCTGCTGCCCTCGCGTACCGGCGGGACGCGACAGCCCTATCAGCCGTCCGCGCCCGGGCGGGCCGACCGAGGGTGACGCGCTCCTTGAAGCCCCCGGTCGTGCACCGCGACCCCGGCCGGGCGTGGTTCGCGGGCCGCGGATCTGGAGCTCGATGAGCAGGCCCACACCGTACGCCGGGCCGGGCAGGCCCCGGCAGCGATGGCCATGGCGCAACCGGGCGCCGGCAGTTTGCGCTAGCCCGCCAGTTTGGCCAGCCAGCTCTCGATGTCCGCCGCGATGGTCAGAGGCTGGTCCTCCGGCGTGTGATGCCCGGCGACCTCCTCGTGCTCCACGATCTCCAGCGCGGCCACGTTCTTCGCGCACCAGGCGACGGTCTCCGACGTCCACATCGTGCCGATGCCGGGACGGAACCCGATCATGAGCTTCGGCACCTCGACGCTGGTCGCCAGCCACCGGTCGAACGCCTCGATCCTGGCCACGACGTCGGCCGGCTCTCCGCCCAGCGGCAACGAGCGCGCCCAGCGCAGCTGCGGCAGGCGGCTCTCCCTGGTCGGGTACGGCTGCGTGTACGCGGCCATGTCCTCCTCGGTGAGCGGGGTGGTGACAGTGGTGGGCAGGCCCTGCCTGAGGAAGGCGTCATCGTCGAGGATCATGGACTCGCCCATGCCCTCGGTCTTGATCGCCCGGAACAGGTCGCGGCCGTCCTCGGGGAGCTCGTCCCAGCTCATCGGCTTGACGATGGCCTCGGTGAAGGCGATCCCGCGCACCCGGTCCGCGTGGCGGGAGGCCCAGTCGAAGGCCAGCGCGCCGCCCCAGTCGTGGCCGACCAGCACCACGTCGTCGAGGTCGAGGGCGTCGAACCAGGCCTCCAGATAGCGGGCGTGGTCGGCGAAGGTGTAGTCGATGGCGGGCTTGCCCGACTCGCCCATGCCGATCAGGTCGGGAGCCAGGAGACGGCCGTGCCCGATGGCGGGCATGACGTTGCGCCACAGATAGGAGGAGGTGGGGTTGCCGTGCAGGAAGACGATCGGCGCGCCGGCGCCGAACTCGCGGTAGTGCATGGTGGAGTCGAGCACGTTCTGAAAAGGCATGTCGGATCCGTTCAGGTGTTGAGTGTCATGATGCGGCCCACCGCGATCTCGATCACGACCCGGCCAGGCGGCGCGGGCGGCGGCGAACCATAACGTCGGAGGTAGCGGCGGGCAGCCTCGGCCACCCGGCGCGGATCGTCGGACACCGTCGCGGTGCCCTCAAGGGTGACCCAGCGGAACCCGTCGACCTGGCAGAGCGCGGCGCGGCCGCCCCGTACCAGGTTGCGGGCCTTGCGCGAGGCGGCGACGGTCAGTACGCGGGCCATCTCCCGTTCGCCGTCCCAGGTGAAGCGCACCGCCACCACGTGCGGGGACCCGTCGGGCCGCAGAGTCGTCAGCGTGGCCACGCGGGGCTCGGCCAGGAAGGACTCCACCGAGCCGGTCGGGCTCGTGGTGGGGGCTCCACGCGGTCCCATCAGCGGGAGGCCGCGGCGCGCTCGCGCGGGGTGAGCGTGTATGTACGCCCCGTGTGCCCACCTTCCCGCAGCCCCAGGGCCGCGAGGTCGTCCGGGTCGATGGTCGGCGGTGCGACGTCGCCGAACGGCGCGGCGGCCGTGCGATGCGCGGGGATCGGCTCACCCCGAGCGTTGGGGTGAACGCCGTTCGGCCGGCTCCCGACGCCCTGAGAGGACAGCAGAACCACCCGACGGATTCCACCCGCCTCGGCGTCCGTGACAACGATCATAATCCTGCCTCGCAGAGTTAGTGAGTTGACTGACTCAATTACGAACCATAGTGGGTGAAGAGAGCGGATGGAACCTCCAAGCCCCAAGCAGATCGAGCGGTTGGTGGGCGCGTTGCAGGAGCTGATCGCTGTATCCGACCCGGACTTGTGCGTCAGGTGCGCTCGATGTGCGGGTGGTCGGTGTGCTCGTGTGTGGCGGCCCAGGAGGCGAGCAGGCGGAGCGCGTCCTCGGACGGGGAACCGGGTTCGGCTGCGTAGATCGTCATGGACAGGTCGGGCTCGGCGCGCAGGTCCATGCTTTCGTAGGTGAGGGTGAGGTCGCCGACGATGTGGTGGCGGAAGTGTTTGACGCCGGTGCCGTGGGTGCGGACATTGTGGGCTCCCCAGCGATGACGGAAGTCGTCGCTGCGGGTGGAAAGTTCGCCGACCAGGTCGTGCAGGATCTTGTCGTGCGGGTCTTTGCCGGCGGCGGTGCGCAGGTTGGCCACGGTCATGTCGGCGGCCAGGTCCCAGTCGGGGTAGAAGCGGCGGGCTGCGCTGTCGAGGAAGGTGAAGCGGGCGAAGTTCGGCGGCCGGGTGGGATCGGCGTAGAGGTCGCTGTACATGGCCCGCCCCAGGTGGTTGGCGGCCAGCAGATCCGATCGGTTGTTGCCGATGATCGCCGGGGCGGTGGTGATGGCGTCGAGCATCCATTGCAGGCCGGGACGTGCCGTCGGCTGCTTGGGACGGCGCCGGCGCAGGATGGCGTTGCTGCCGTCGGCCTCGTGTGCGAGGCGGAGCAGGTGAGCGCGTTCGGCGTCGTCCAGCTGCAGGGCTCGGGCGATCGCGTCGAGGACGCCGGCCGAGACTCCGGCCAGGGAGCCGCGTTCGAGCTTGGCGTAGTACTCCACGCTCATCCCGGCCAGGGCGGCGACCTCGCTGCGCCGTAGTCCGGGGACGCGGCGCTGGCCGGCGACGGGCAGGCCCGCCTGCCCAGGGGTGATCTTGGCGCGTCGTGAGGTGAGGAATTCGCGCACATCGGACCGGTTGTCCATGACATGACGGTACGCCAGCCCCTGGGCAGGTTGGGATGTACTGGTAGTACATCCATCAGGAGTGACTTCCTCGCTCCTGGGCTGCTCGGATGTGCTGGTTGCCATGACCGATGCCGTGACCGTTGCCGCCTGGACCCGCGGCCTGGCCCGTGCTCTGCTGGCCGCCCCGCTGGCCGCCGTCCTGGCCGGGTGCGCGCTCCCGGCGAACCCGCATGTCTCCGGGCCGCTGTCGACCACGGCGAGCGTCACTTCGGGAATGGCTGTGGTGCTACGGTTCGGCGACCAGGCCGTCACCGCGGCCCTGACCGACACGCCGCCGTCACGGCAGTTCGCCGCGATGCTGCCGTTGACCCTGCAGTTGACGGACGCGTGGGGACAGGCAAAGGCAGGGCGGCTGCCGCGCGCGCTCACGGCCCAGGGCGGTACTCCGGTTCACGATCCCACCCCGGGCGAGGTCTACTTCTGGCCCTCGAGCGGAGTGATCGCCGTCTACTACGACGATCTCGGCCAGGTGGTCCCTGATCCGGGCCTGGTCCGCCTCGGCGTCGTCAAGACCGGCTTGGACAGGCTCGCCGCAGCGGGCAAGCAGGTCACGGTCCGGATCGAGCCGGCCGCCGCGACCGGCTCTTGACCTGTCCGTTCTGAACCGGCGGCCGTCTCCATCACCGCCTATCGAGGAAGGTGCTCTTCTCATGCATGTTGCCGTCATGACCGCCCCCGGACAGGTCCTGGTCGAGGACCGTCCCGAACCGCAGATCATCGAGCCGACCGATGCGATCGTCCGCTTGTCGGCGACTTGCATCTGTGGCTCGGACCTGTGGCCGTATCGGGGCGTGGAGAAACTGGACGGGCCGCGGCCGATGGGCCATGAGTACGCCGGCATCGTCTCGCCGACGGCACGCTGATCGCCACGCCCGACGTCCCCTCGGACGACCTGATCCCCGGCTTCCTGGCCGCCTCCGACGTGCTGGGCACCGGCTGGTTCGCCGCGGTGGCCGCCGCGGCCGGCCCGGGCAAGACCGTCGCGGTCGTCGGCGATGGCGCCGTCGGGCTGCTCGGCGTACTGGCGGCCAGGCAACTCGGCGCCGAACGCATCATCGCGATGAGCTGGCACGAGGCCCGCCAGAACCTCGCCCTCGCCTACGGCGCCACCGACATCGTCACCGAGCGCGGAGAGGAAGGCGTCACCCGGATCAAGGACCTCACGGACGGGCTCGGCGCCCACAGCGTCATCGAGGCCGTCGGCACCCAGGAGTCGATGATGCAGGCCATCGGCTCCACCCGGCCTGGCGGGCACGTCGGCTACGTCGGCGTCACCCACGACGTGCACCTGCCCGGCATGGGCCTGTTCTTCTCCCACGTGCACCTGCACGGTGGCCCCGCCCCGGTGCGCCGCTTCCTGCCCGAGCTGATGCAGCTCATCTGGGGGCGGCAGATCGACCCGGGCAGGGTGTTCGACCTCAGCCTCCCGCTCGACCAGGCCGCCGACGGCTACCGGGCGATGGACGAGCGCCGTGCCATCAAGGTGCTGCTGTGCCCGTAAACCCGGCGACACCGGCCGGGAGCGATCGACGCAGCGAGCATATGGAAGGAACAGCGTGACCGGCACGCCAACGAACACCGGCCCGGCAGCCCCTCTCCCCGGCAACCTCAGGGCAGCCAGGCGCGAACAGGCCGTCGAGCGCCCCCTCGCGATCGTGCTCGGCCTGCTCACGATCTTCGGTCCCATCTCGATGGACCTCTACCTGCCCGTCCTGCCCGCACTGACCGCCGAGCTGCAATCGGCCACCTCGACCGCGCAACTCACCATCACCGCCTGCCTGTTCGGGCTGGCCCTCGGACAGCTCGTCGCCGGTCCCCTGTCCGACCGGTACGGCCGACGCCGCCCTCTGCTGGCCGGCGTCGCCGCGTACGTGCTCACCTCGGCGTTGTGCGCCATCAGCCCCACCATCGAGACGCTCATCGCCGCCCGATTCGTCCAGGGCCTGGCCGGCGCCGTCGGCATCGTGATCGCCCAAGCCGCCGGCCGTGACCTCTACTCCGGTCGCGCACTGGTGCGGTACTACGGCCGGCTGACCGTGCTGGCCGGGCTGGCGGCCATCATCGGCCCGGTCATCGGCGGGCAGCTCGCCTCCATCACCGACTGGCGTGGGCTGTTCCTGTTCCTCGCCGCGGTCGGCGTCGCCATCCTCCTGGCCTCGATCGTCGTCCTGCGCGAGACGCTGCCGCGCGAGCAGCGCGTCACGGGCGGGCTGACGCCTATGGCCCACGACTTCCGGCGGCTACTCGCCGACCGGGTGTTCCTCGGCGCGGTGCTGGTCAGCGGCTTCACCAACGCCGCGATCTTCGCCTACCTCGGTGGTGCCACCTACGTCCTGCAGGGCATCTACCGGCTCTCGCCGCAGCAGTACTCCTTCGCGTTCGGCCTGAACTCCCTCGGCTTCATGGTGTTCGGCTACCTCGGCGGCCGGCTGGCCGAACGCTGGTCGGAGCGGAAAAGCCTGGCGATCGGACTGGGCATGTGCTCGGCCGGCGCGGCCGGACTGCTGGCCGCCGCCGTGCTGCACCTGCCTCTGATCGCCGTCGTCCTGTCGCTGTTGGCGATGGTCAGCGGCGTCGCCGTCACCTCCGCACCCGCGGCCTCGCTCGCTTTGTCCGGCTACCCCGACATCGCCGGCACCGCCTCCTCCCTGCTGGGCGTCGCCCGCTTCGCGTTCGGCGGCCTGTCCGCGCCTCTGGTCGGCCTCGGCGGCGCCGACACCGCCGTCCCCCTCGGCCTCGTCACCCTCGTGTCCGCCGGCCTCGCGGTGACCGCCTGTACCCTCGTCATCAAGCCCCGGCGTCGCGACCGGCAGCTCAGGCGGGTTCCCTCATGACCGCCTGCGGCGGACGTTGGCTGCAGAGCGGCCGCCGTTGACGATGATGGACGCCACGGCCTCAGGCCGCCGGCCGCAGGACGTAGTCGTAGGTGAGGGTGCGGTACGGCACGCTGAGGCCGCGGGCCTGGTAGTCGGCCGGATCGTCGTGGAGTTCGGTCCTCTTGACCGCGGACTGGGGGATGGGGCCCTCGATGGTGCCGCTGAGGAGTGGGTCGCCGTCGAAGTAGATCTGGGTGGTCAGCGGATGGACACCATCGGCTGAGACGATGGCGTGAATGTGCAGGGGACGCATGCCTGGCAGTTCCAGCGCCCTGGTCAGGGCGGCCAGCGGGCTGCCGTCCTTGTCGATGCCGAGTGTTTCGGCGCCGGGCATGACGCTGCGGAACTCGTAGTGGCCGTCGCTGTCGGCGATGATCCTCGCCCGGAGGTTGTACTTGGGGATGCCTGTCGAGTCGTTGGGGATGTCGAGACCCCCGAAGTCCTCGGTGGTGAGTCCTGAGTAGACGCAGTTCGCGTCGATCTGCCAGATGTCCAGGATCGCGCCTGGCAGCGGCTCGCCCGAGGTGGACCGCACCGTTCCCGAGACGATCAGCGGGTCGCCCGGCTCGTCCGGGCGCATCGGCAGCACGGCGGGGCTTTCCAGCAGCGGGGCGCCGGGGATGTAGGCCGGGCCCTCCATCTCCCAATAGATCGCACTTCCTTTCGTGAACCTGGATGGCGTCTACGCGGGGGCGCGGCCGGCTTCGCCTTCGGCCGGGTCGGCTTCATGCCGCCCACCAGGAGGAACACGGCCCAGAGAGCCGCGTTCATGGCCTGTCATAACTACAACCTTGGAGTGAAGCTAACACAAGATTACTCCAAGCTAAAAGTGATCGAGAGTTGTGAGTACTCCAAGCTTGGAGCTAGGCTGACGGCATGGACGACACGAGGGAGACGCGCTGGCTCGATGCCGAGGAGCAGCAGAACTGGTACGCGCTCGCGTACGCGCTGATCCGCCTACCGGCCGCGCTGGACGCGCAGATGCAGCGTGATGCGGGCATCAGCCACTTCGAGTACCTCGTGCTGTCCGGGCTGTCGATGATGCCCGAGCGCACCCAGCGGATGAGCGAGTTGGCCGTCTACACCGCCAGCACCCTGTCCCGGTTGTCCAACGTCGTCATCAGGCTGGAGAAACGCGGCTGGGTGTCGCGCAGGCCGGATCCGGCCGACGGCCGCTACACCCTGGCCACCCTCACCGAGGACGGCTGGGCCAAGGTCACCGAAGCCGCACCCGCGCACGTCGCCGAAGTCCGCCGGCTCGTCTTCGACCCGCTGACCAAGGCCCAGCAGCAGCAGATGGGCCGCATCGCCCAGCGCGTACTCAAAGCCATCGACCCCGACACACCCAGCATCGAGGACTGCTTCCCCGACGCCGCACCCCCGCTCAACGGCGAGTAACACACCCGCCAGATCCCGCCTGCGGACGCCCGCCGCCCCCAGGCGTAGTTCGCCGTGCCCGCACGCGGCGTTTCCCGTACGCACGACAAGGAGTTGACGCATGCCCACCATCGCCACCGTCGGAGCCGGGCCCGGCATGGGCCTGTCGATCGCCAAGGTCTTCGGCCGTCACGGGTTCCAGGTCGCCCTGATCGCCCGCAGCAAGGACAACCTCGACGCCCTCGTGGCACAGCTGGCCGCGGAGGGCATCACCGCAGCCGGCTTCCCCGCCGACGTCTCCGACCTGCCGGCGCTGACCACCGCGCTGGCCCAGGCCACCGACCACTTCGGCGGCGTCGACGTCCTGGAGTACTCCCCGCACGGCGGCCTGACCATGGTCAACCCGCCGGAGGTGACCGTGGACAACCTCCAGCCCGCGATCCAGCACCTCCTCTACGGCGCGGTCACCGCCACCCAGGCGGTGCTGCCCGCCATGCTGGCCGCCGGCGCCGGCACCCTCCTGTACACCACCGGCGGCGGCGCGATCAACCCGTACCCGATGCTCGCCACCATGAACACGGCGCAGGCCGCCCTGCGCAACTGGGTCCTCAACCTGCACAACACCCTCGCCGACCAGGGCATCCACGCCGCCACCGTGGCCATCAACCTCCTGCCCAGTGTCGCCGCCCCCGAAGGCGTCCCGCACGCCGACCCGGACGACATCGCCCAGATCTACTGGGACCTCCACACCCGCCGCGACCGGCCCGAACACCTCGTCACCGCCTGACGACCAAAGGGATCGCGATCATGACCACTCGCATCACCACACCGTTCACCGCCACCTCGACCGCCGCCGAAGTGGCCGCCGGCATCGACCTGTCCGGCCGCCGGGCCATCGTCACCGGCGCATCGTCCGGCATCGGCGCCGAGACCGCCCGTACGCTGGCCGGCGCCGGCGCCGAGGTGACCCTGGCGGTCCGCGACCCTGCCGCAGGCGAGGACATCGCGCAGGACATCATCGCCGGCACCGGCAACAAGCAGATTCACATCGCGGTGCTGGACCTCGCCGACCAGACCTCGGTGGCGGCGTTCGCCGCCGCCTGGCAGGGCCCGCTGCACATCCTGGTCAACAACGCCGGGATCATGGGGGTCCCGCTGACCCACACCCCGGACGGCTGGGAGCTGCACTTCGCCACCAACCACCTGGGCCACTTCGCGCTGACCACCGCCCTGCACCCGGCGCTCGCCGCGGCCGGGGACGCCCGGGTCGTCTCGGTCAGCTCCTCACAGCACCGGCTCTCCCCGGTCGTCTTCGACGACCTCCACTTCCAGCGGCGACCGTACGATGCGCACGCCGCCTATGGGCAGTCGAAAACGGCCAACGCGCTGTTCGCGGTCGAGGCCGCCCAGCGGTGGGCCGGCGACGGCATCGCCGTCAACGCCGTCATGCCCGGCGTGGTCCGCACCAACCTGATGCGCCACGTCGACCGTGACCTGCTGGCGCAGTTCGAGGCGAGCGGCGCCCCCGCACTGCCGTGGAAAACAGCGGAACAAGGAGCCGCAACCTCCGTTCTTCTCGCAACCTCTCCGCTGCTCGCGGGGATCGGTGGCCGCTACTTCGAAGACTGCAACGAGGCCGAGCCACTGCGCCCGGACAGCCTCCACGGAGGCGTCGCCGCCTACGCACAAGACCCCGACCAGGCCGCACACCTCTGGCAGATCTCCACCGACCTGCTCGCCGGCGCGTGAACGCCCGACTCGACCCGGCCGTCCCGTCAGGATGAAACGGCGGCCCTCATCGATGACTGCGGTGTGCGGTCTCCGGGCCGACGACACGGAGGAGCTCGAGAGCCTCGATGCTCTTGGATCCGGGCGGCGGCGTGAAGAGGCGCAGGCGCTGGTCCGCGGCCTGCGTCTGCAGCATCTCATAGTCGAATTCGACGGGCCCGATGGACGGATGCATGACGCGCAGCCGGCTTTCGCGGCGTACGGCGACCTCGTGCCGCTGCCAGAGGGCGGCGAACTCCTCGCTCGCCGCCTCGAGCCGGTCGATCAGGGAACTGGAGGAGTGATCGTAGCCGCGGCGCGTCGCGGCGGCACGCAGGTCCGCGACGTGCAGGCGGCTCAGGCGGTCGTGTTCCTCGGTGGGGTACGGCTCGCGCACGAACGGGTCGGTGAACCAGCGCCACACGATGTTCCGGTCCGGTTCTTCGATCGTGCACACGCATCCGAACAGGGCCTCGGCCAGGGGGTTCTGCGCGAGCAGATCGCCGAGATCGGTGAGGAGCTGGGCGGGCGTGTCGCCCAGCCGGTCGAGCAGGTAGAGCAGGCCGGGACGGACGTGATTTCCGGCGCGCGCCCCTTCGGGCGGGCGGTGGCCCGCCAGCAGGTAAAGGTGATCTCTTTCGTCCTCGGTCAACCGCAGTGCCCGGGCGAGCGCGCTCAGTAGCTGGGCCGACGGCTGGGAGCTGCGCGCCTGCTCGAGCCGCATCACGTAGTCGGCCGACACCCCGGCCAGCTGGGCCACCTCTTCGCGGCGCAGGCCGGACGTGCGGCGCCGCGGTCCGGCGGCCAGGCCGACCTCCTGCGGCCGGAGCCGCTCGCGGGAACGGCGAAGGAAGTCCGCCAGCTTGGCGCGGTCCATCTTCATGCCATCCATCCTCGGTGCCTCGGCCCACTGCTTCTGCCGCGCACGCTTATGACGGCCGCGGCCGCCGTCGCGGGTCCAACGGGTACGGCGTTGGACTCTCCCATCGTGGGAGGGTCCACCATGGTGACGTGCAAGGCGAACTTCTCACCATCGGGCGCTTCGCCCGCCTCTGCCGACTCAGCGTCAAGCAGCTACGGCACTACGACGAGACGGGGCTGTTGGCCCCGGTCCACGTGGATGCCGGCTCCGGCTACCGCTATTACGCGCCTGAGCAGGCACGCGATGCCCTGACCATCGCCCTGCTGCGCGAAATGGATCTTCCCCTGGCCGTGATCGCCCAGGCCCTGGCCGCCGAGCCCGAGTCCAGGGCGGAGCTCCTGCGCGCTGAGCGGGACCGGCTGGCCGAACGGATCAGCAGGGACCAGGCGCGGATGAAGATGCTGGAGCGGCTGGCGGAGGGCGGCCTGCCCGGCTATGAGGTGACGATGGGCAAGGAGCCGGAGCGACGGCTGGCGGTGGCGCGCGCGGTCTGCGCCCCTGCGGAGATCGGGGAGACGTTCGAGGAGTGCGTGAGCCGGCTGCTGCCCGTGCTCGGCAGGGCGGGGATCGCGTGGGAGCCGCCGCTGTGGGCGCTGTACCCGCTGGATCTGGAAGAGCGGATGGAGATCGCCGTCGGAGCGCAGACGTCGCAGGGGGAAGAGGTGCCCGGCCTGGAGTTCGTGGTGCTGCCCGGCGGACCCGTGGCCGAGACCGTGCACATCGGGTCTTACGCTCAGCTGCCCTTGGCCTACAACGCGCTCTTCGCCGCCGTCCACGAGCGCGGGCTGCGTCCGCAAGCGCCCGTACGTGAGGCCTATCTCGTCGGGCCGGCAGAGGCCCCGCAGGAAGAACTGATGACCCGGCTGATCATCCCCATCCAGGAGAGCAAGGCATGACGAAGGTGAAAGACGTCGACAGCCGCGGTACACAGCACTGCGAGACGACGGCTCTGGGGGTGCTGCTGCGGCACCAGGGACTCGATCTGTCCGAGCCCATGCTCTTCGGCCTCGGCTCCGGCCTGTCCTTCATCTACTGGGACAGCAAGAACATGGACTTCCCCTTCCTCGGGGGCCGGGTCAAGCCGTTCGACCTCACCAGGAACCTGGCCGCCAGGCTCGGACTGGAGCTCGTGGTCCAGGAGACGGCCTCCCCCCGTAAGGCATGGGAGAACGTGGCGGCGCCCATCGACGCCGGCCGCCCCGTCGGGCTGCAGCTCGACAGCCACCACCTGGAGTACTTCAGGTCGAAGGTGCACTTCGGCGGTCATGTCGTCGCCATGTACGGATACGACGACCACGACGCCTACCTGGTGGACACCGACCAGCAAGGCGGAGCGGTATCCACCAGCCTGACCACGCTCGCCCAGGCCAGGGCCGCGCGCGGCCCGATGACCGCCAAGCACCGGTCCTTCACCCTCACCGTCCCGAGGAACCTGCCTTCCCCGCAGGCCCAGATCATTCCCGCCATCACGGCCTGCGCCGACGCCTTCCTCAACCCACCCATCGCCAACGTGGGGCACCGCGGCATCGACAAGGCCGGCAAGCTGGTACGCACCTGGCTCCAGCGGACCGACGACCCGCGGCGGGACCTGCCGCAGGCCGCCCTCCTGATGGAGAAGGCCGGCACCGGCGGCGCCCTGTTCCGCAATCTCTACCGCGACTTCCTCGCCGAATGCGTCCACCTGCTCGACAGCAGCGACCTGCGTACCGGCCACGAGCTGTACGCCGAGGCAGCCACCCTGTGGACGGAAGCCGCGGCACTGATCACCAAGGCCGGTGAAGCAGGCGAGGCGCAGTACCTCGTCCAGGCGGGCGACGTCCTGAGCGATCTTTCCCGCATGGAACGCGAGGCCATGCGGGCGCTGAGCCGCCTGGGGAGTGAGACCCATGCGGCCCTACGTTAGGAGGGACCAGCACGGGTTCCCGACGAGGGCGTCCAGGTCGGGAACCGCGTCCGCCGCCCAGGCCGCGTAGCCGTCGGGGCGGACCAGAATCGCGCCGGGCAGGCCGTCCACCGGCCGGCCGCGCGTGGCAGCGAGGTCGGGCGGGAGGATCCCGGCCAGGTCGAGCAGGACGGGCCGGCCGGCCAGGAACAGCGACGGGTCCAGGCCGGCGACCCGGTGACCGACCAGCGGGTGGTCGCCGGGCAGGTCGTAGGAGTGCGACAGCCCCGACATCAGGCCCGCCAGGTGTCTGTTGGCCTCGGGCAGGCGCATCAGGTCGGTGAAGACCTTGCGCAGCTCGACGGCGTCCGCGTCGGGCCGGGGGGTGGCGAAGACTCGCTGCGCCTGGGTGATGTGCAGGACCCAGGCCCCGGCCGGGTGGCGCTCGGCGTGGTAGCTGTCCAGGAGGTCCGTCGAGGCTTGGCCCCGCAGTACGGCGGCCAGCTTCCAGCCCAGGTTGAAGGCGTCCTGAACCCCCAGGTTCAGGCCTTGCCCACCGAAGGGCGGGTGGATGTGCGCGGCGTCGCCGGCGAAGAACACGTTGCCCACCCGGTAGCTGTCGATCTGCCGGGTGGCGTCGCTGAACCGTGAGGCGTTGTCCACGGCGGCCAGCACGGTCTGCTCGCCGTACACGACGCGCAGCAGTTCGGCGATCTCCTCGAACGTGACCGGCTTGTCCTTGGCCGGCTCCTCCTCGCCCGCCGCCCCGCCGGTGAACCGGTAGCGGCCGCCGCCCAGCGGCACCAGCATCACCCAGTGGTCGTCGACCTCGCGCGTGAGCGTGCTGATGTGCCCGATCGTCTTCGGCACGAGGTCGGACACCGACGACAGCCGCACGTCGGCCAGCACCGCCGTGTACGTTCCCGGCCTGCCGGGGAACGGCACGCCGAGCAGCTTCCTGACCGTACTGTGCCCGCCGTCGCAGGCCACCAGGTAGCGGGCCTCGATCCGCCGGTCGCCGGCCGTCACGACCACGCCGTCGTCCGACTGCTCCACCGCCGTCACCGCGCTCTCGCGCAGCACCTTGACCCCCAGCGCCGTGGCGCGCTCCTCCAGCACCGCCTCGATCTCCCCCTGCGGGATCGAGAGCGGATACGGATGCGCGGTGTCCAACGCCGTGCAGTCGAGCGGTACGGGCAGCATCGCGAAGTGCCCGCCCGCCGGCTCGCGTGACAGCGCCCTGGCCTGCATCGGCTCCAGCAGGCCGCGCAGCTCGAGCAGTTCTTGTGTGCGCGGCTGGATCGCGCCGCCCTTGGTCTGCTCGATCCGGTACGGCAGGCGCTCCACCACCAGGACGTCCACGCCGGCCAGAGCCAGCTCGCAGGCCAGGGCCAGCCCGGTGGGTCCGGCGCCCGCCACGATCACTTCGGTCATCGTTCCTCCAGAATTCTCGACCGAGTGCAAATATATACCCGACGCGACAAACGTACGAGTGCAGATTTTTGATACCGTGGAGACATGACAGGGCTGCGCGAACGCAAACGGGCACGGACCCATGCCGCCATCTCGGAAGCCGCCATCTCGCTCTTCCTTGAGCGCGGGTTCGACCAGGTGTCGGTGGCGGAGGTGGCAGAGGCCGCCGAGGTGTCGAAGCGGACCCTGTTCGCGTACTTCCCCGCCAAGGAGGAGCTCGTCGTCCACCGCTTCGCCGACCACGAGACCGAGGCGGCCCGCGTGGTGCGCGCCCGCCCGCCGGGGGTCGGGCCGCTGGCCGCCCTCCGCGACCATTTCCTGGCCGGCCTGCGCGACCGCGACCCGATCACCGGCCTCAACGACGTCCCGGAGATCCTCGCGCTCATCCGCATGATCTCGGATACTCCGGCGCTGCGGGCGCGGGCGACCCGCTTTCAGGAGGGTTCGGAACGGGCGCTCGCGGAGGCGCTCCAGGAGGTTGACGGCGTTCCCGCCCTGACCGCGCGCGTGGCGGCCACCCAGGTGGTGGGCGTGCACTGGCTGTTGTCGATGGACAACTCCGGGGCGCTGGCCGGCGGCCAGTCCGCCGAGGAGCGCTATCCGCAGGCGGTCGCCGACGCCGAGCACGCCTTCACGTTGCTGTCCGAGGGCCTGGCCGGGCACGTATAGCGAGCCGACCGCCGCGTGTGCTGTGGGTAAGGTCAGGGCGGTCCGAGCACGTCCGGCGCGACCAGGTACGGTCGCGCCGCATCGGCGCCTCGCGGCTGGGCGACCCGCTGCACGCCGTGACGGTCGGCGACGGCCCGGCGGACGCGGTGATCATCGCCGGACCGCATCCCAACGAGCCGGTCGGCGCCCTGACCGTCCTCGCGTTGGTCAAGCTGCTCTGCCGCGACCAGCGGCTGCGGACGGAGCTGGGCTTTCGCTGGCACATCGTTGCGTGCGCGGATCCAGACGGAGCCAGGCTGAACGAGGGCTGGTACGGCAGGCCCGGCGACCGCCGCGCCTACGCGGAGCACTTCTACCGCCCCGGTCTGGCCGACCAGGTCGAGTGGACCTTCCCGCTGGCCGGTGCGGACTACTCCTTCGACCGTCCGCTGCCGGAGACGACCGCGCTGATGCGCCTCATGGACGAGGTACGCCCGTCGCTCGTCTGCTCGCTGCACAACGGCGAGTACCAGGGCGCGTTCTTCTACCTCAACCGCCAGGATGCGACGCTGGCCGAACGGCTGGCCGCCCTGCCCGGCCTGGAAGGCATCGGATTGCACCACGGAGAGCCGGAGCTGCCCGGCGCCGAACCGATCGTTCCCGCCGTCTACCTGACTCCGCCCGGCTCGCAGGTGGGCCAGGCTTTCGGCGCGGGCGGCAGCAGCGCCGACTACGCGGCCGCTTTCGGCGCACTCCACCTGGTCACCGAGGTGCCGACCTGGGCCGACGAACGCGTGGCCGACCAGGGCCCCAGCGGCCGCCCGTACCGGGAGATCCTGGCCGGGGGAGCGGCGGCCCGGCGCGAGGTGATCGACACGATGCGGGCGGGCATGCGGGCCGTTGCCGACGACCTGAGCGTGCGCTCGCCGTTCCGCCGCTCGACCGAGAGCACGCTGGCGACCTTCCGCAAGCTCGGCGAACTCGAAGAGACCATGCCCGATCAGGACCGCACGGCCACGGTCGCCGAGGAGTTCGGCAACCGTCAGGCACTGCACCTGATGCGGCTGCGCCTGCTCGGGACATTCCTGCGCGCGCTCGACGCGGAGATCGCCGCGGGCAACCTGACGCCGGCCATCCGCGAGCAGCGCCGCCTGCTCGCCGAGCGCTTCGAGACGTGGTACGGCCAGGCCGAGGCCGACCCTCCCGGCCCGCCGATCGAACTGCGCAAGCTGGTCGCCGTCCAGCTGGGCGCCGTCCTGACCGCCGCCGCGCACACGGCACCGAACCGTTGAGGAAGAGCACCACCATGGATGTCAAGACCGCGATCGCCTCCGAACGCCGGGAACTGGCGCAGCTGCTGCAGGACCTGCCGCCCGCCAGGTCGTCATCCACGGCTTGGACATCACCGTCGCCCTCGGCATCGACCGGTACGTCGCCGCCTGAGCGAACAAGCACGGCGGCGACGCCATCCGGTCGCCTGATCATGCCCGCTGCCGGGAGGAGGACAACCTCAACGCTTGATCACCCCAATGAACAAGCTGTCCCTGTTTTCATCCGCGTGGGGAGTCCGGGGCGCCGACCGTGCTCGCCTGCCTCAGGCCATGCGGTCCTACCTGGCGCCGACCGACGGGCCGCCGACGGCTCTGGCCGACTCGGTGCTAGGGCATGTATTGAGTCGTGATCAATGGGTGGTTTCGGGTGAGGTCCTTGATCCAGATCATTGAGGCGCGCAGGTAGAGGCCGGCGAGGTAGC
>NZ_JBFAWA010000057.1:0-67400 GCF_040680035.1 Nonomuraea sp. NPDC052116
CAGGTCGGCCTCGGTCAGCTCCTCGGTCATGCCGCCCGTGTTCCACAGGCCCCAGGCCAGCGAGATCGCGGTCGGCCGGTTCAAGGCGATCTTCGACCCGCGCAACCGGATGACGGCGGGCTGGCGCGCCGCCCTGGAGGCCCGCGGGATCGAACCGCCGCCGACCTGGGCGGCCACCTTTGACCCGCGGAGCGGCTACGAGCTCGGGCTGGAGCTGGCGCACCGCGACGACGTCACCGCCGTCTTCTGCGCGACCGACGTCGTCGCCGCCGCCGTGCTGCGCGCCTTCCGCGACGCCGGTGTGGCGCTCCCCGGCGGCAAGTCGGTGGCGGGGTTCGACGACCAGCCCTTCAGCCGGTTCCTCTCCCCCGCCCTGACCACCGTGGAGCAGGACTTCCAGCGCCTGGGCTGGCTGGCGTTCCGGCAGCTGCTGCACCTGCGCGACGGGCAGTCGCAGCCACCCGATCTCGTCGTCAGGCCCGCGCTCGTCGTCCGCGAGTCCTCCGCCCGCCCCCACCCCTGAAGAACCACCCCTGAAGAACCACCCCTGAAGAACCAGCTCTGAAGAACCAGCCAGGAGTGCCATGTCAGCGCCACCCGTCCAGCCCTCGCACGCCCTGCTCCGGCCGTTGCCCCTCGACCGGGCCCGGCCGGCGGAGGGATTCTGGGGCCGGCTCCAGAGCGTGAGCCGCTCGGCGGTCATCCCGCACGCGGTCGAGTGGATGGAGCACCTCGGCTGGGTGGCCAACTTCGACCGGGCCGCGGGCGGCGCCCGGTACGAGCACCGGGGCCGCGAGTTCGCCGACTCGGAGATCTACAAGATCATTGAGGCGATCTCCTGGGAGCACGCGCACTCGGGTCCGAGCGCGCTCGACACGATCGCCGACGACCTGATCCGGCGGGTCGCCGCGGCGCAGGAGCCCGACGGCTACCTGCACACGCTCTTCGGCCGCCCCTGGCAGGCCCCCCGCTACAGCGACTTCACCTGGGGCCACGAGCTGTACTGCTTCGGCCACCTGATCCAGGCGGCGGTCGCGCACCACCGGGCGTACGGCACCAGGTCGCTGCTCGACGTGGCGGTCCGGCTCGCCGACCACGTGTGCGTCATGTTCGGGCCGGGCGGGCTGAACCGGGTGTGCGGGCACGCCGGGATCGAGGTCGCGCTCGTGGAGCTGTTCCGCACCACCGGGGAGCGTCGCCACCTCGACCAGGCGGCGCTGTTCGTCGAGCGGCGCGGCACGGGCACGTTGCCGCTGATCGAGTTCGGGCGGGCCTTCGCGCAGGACGACCTCCCCGTCCGCAGGGCCGACGTGCTGCGCGGGCACGCCGTACGCGCGCTCTACCTGGCCGCCGGGGCGGCCGACGTCGCGGTGGAGACCGGCGACCGGGAGCTGCTGGACGCGCTGAGGACCCAGTGGGACCACACCGCCGAGCGCCGGACGTACATCACCGGCGGGATGGGCTCGCACCACATGGACGAGGCCTTCGGCGAGGACTTCGTGCTGCCGCCGGACCGCTCGTACTGCGAGACCTGCGCGGGCGTCGCGTCGATCATGTTCAGCTGGCGGCTGCTGCTGGCCACCGGCGAGCCGCGCCACGCCGACCTCATCGAACGCACCCTCTACAACATCGTCGCGACCTCGCTCGGCGAGGACGGCCGCTCGTTCTTCTACGCCAACACCCTGCACCAGCGGCACCCGAGCGGCGACGTCCCGCTCAACGACGACGGCGTGTGCATCCGCGGCGGGGCCGGCCGGCGCCAGACCTGGTACGAGGTCTCCTGCTGCCCGCCCAACCTCGCCCGCACCCTCGCGAGCCTGGGCGGCTATCTCGCCACGACCACGTCCGACGGCATCCAGATCCACCAGTACGCGTCCTCCACCCTCGACGCCGTCGTGGCCGGCGAGCCGTTCGAGCTGGACGTCGCGACGGACTACCCGCACGGCGGCGTGGTGACGATCACCGTACGGCGGGCGCCGGCCCGGCCGGCGTCGATCACCCTGCGCGACCCGGAGTGGTCCCAGGACACCCGGCTCAGCCTCAACGGCGCACCCGTCGAGCCCGCCGGCATGACGCTCACCAGGACCTGGCAGCCGGGCGACCGGCTGGAGCTGACCCTCGACCTACGGCCCCGGGTCGTCCGCCCGGACCACCGCGTCGACGCGGTCCGGGGCTGCGTGGCCGTCCGGCGCGGGCCGGAGGTGCTCGCCCTGGAGTCGGTCGACCTGCCGCCGTCGTGGGCGCTGGAGGACGCGACGCTGCTGCCGGACACCGTCACCGCGGAGCACGGATCCGTGGTGGCCACCGTCCGGCACCACCGGTCCGGCGAGGACCGCACCGTGCCCCTGATCCCCTACCGCTCGTGGGCTCGCCGCGGCCCGTCGGCCATGCGCGTCTGGATCCCGGAGGCTCGCGGCTGATCGGACCGGGCCGGCGTCCGGCGTGCAAATATCTTCAAGACCGGCCGGACGCGCGCGGCCGATACTCGGCCGCATGACCGCCCTCGTTCCTCCCGCTTTGACCGTCGCCCGCCGCGGCCCGATGCTGGCCGTGCTGCTCGCCGGCCAGGCCATGGCGTCCATGGACGGATCGATCGTGTCGGTGGCGGCGCAGAGCATCCGTGACGGACTGCACGCCGGCAGCACCGCGATCCAGCTGGTCGTGTCGGGCTACCTGCTGACCACCGGCGTGCTCCTGGTCACCTGCGCGCGGATCGGCGACATCGTCGGGCACCGGCGCGCGTTCCTCGTCGGGCTGGGCTGGTTCACGGTGGCGTCGCTGCTGTGCGGGCTGGCCCCGAACGCGCCCCTGCTGGTGGTGACCCGCGTCGCCCAGGCCGCGGGGGCGGCGCTGCTGATGCCGCAGGTCTTCTCGCTCATCCAGCGGCACTGGGACGGGCCGGCCCGCCGCCGGGCGATCGGCCTCTACAGCCTGGTGCTCGCCCTGGGAGTCGCGCTGGGGCAGGTCATCGGCGGGCTGGTCGCGGGCGCCGACCTGTTCGGCCTCTCCTGGCGCCCGGTGTTCCTGATCAACGTCCCGATCGGCGCGGTGCTGCTGGCGGTCGGACCGCGCGTCCTGCTGGGCTCCGGCCCGGACGAGCGGGTACGCCTCGACCCGGCCGGAACCGCTCTCCTGACCGTCGCCATGGCCGCGTTCACGATGCCGCTCATCTTCGGCCGGGACCAGGGCTGGCCCGCCTGGGCGTGGGTCTCGCTCGCCTGCGGAGCCGCCCTGCTGGTGGCGTTCGTCCGCTACGAGGCCCGGGCGCGGCACCCGCTGCTGGACCTGGCGGCGCTGCGGCCGCGCGGGGTGAAGCCGGGGCTGGTGGCCTGCTGGATCGTCATGGGCTGCTACACCGTCTTCCTGCTGACCCTGACCCTGCATCTGCAGTCCACGCTGCGCTTCTCCCCGCTCCAGGCGGGGCTCGCGTTCGTCCCGTACGCCGTCGGCTTCGGCGCGCTCAGCCTGACCTGGAACCGCTACCCCCGGTGGCTGCGGAACGCGCTGCCGGTGGCCGGGCCGATCGCGTTCGCGGCCGGGGCGGGCCTGCTGGTGCTCCTCCATCGCGACCAGTGGCATCCGTACGGCACCGTGCCGCTGCTGCTGCTCGCGGGGGCCGGGCACGCCGCCGGCTACAGCCCGCTGATCGCGCGGATCACGCACCTGGTGGAGCCGCGGCTCTCCTCGGCGATCTCGGCGCTCAACTCCACCGGCCCGACGCTGACCGGGGTGACGGCCGTCGCCGGGCTCGGCACCGTCTACTTCGCGGCCCCCACCTCCGCCGAAGGTCTCCTGCGGGTCGTCGCCGCCGTCGCCGCCCTCCTCGTGGTCGGGGCGGCCTGTGCGCTGCGGGTCACGCGGGCCCGCCGGGGGCCGTGATGCCGGAGGCAGCCTTGGCCCGGACGGCGTCGAGCGAGTCGGCCACCGCCGTGACCTGCTCCGAAGCCGCCGCGATCACCGGGTCCGTGGCGGCGTGGGACGCGCAGCGCTCGGCGATCTGGCGCAGTCGTTCGATCAGCACCGTCCAGGCGGCCTCGCGCCAGGGGACCACGTTGTCCATCAGGTAGTACATCTCGAAGGCCGCCCCGGCCGTGCGTCCCGGATGGGCGGGGCCGGCGGGCCGCCGGCTCAGCTCGGTGCCGAGCGGCCGCAGCACGGCGGCCATCGTCGTGATCGCCGCGCCGATCAGGACCTCGAGCTCTTCCTCGCTCTCGTCGGTGTGCGTGAAGTAGCGGGTGAGCAGCCACAGGATCGCCTCGTAGGCGAGGTTGCACAGCTCGGCCAGCGCCAGGGTCCGCGGGTCGCCGATGAGCGGCTGCGGCTCCCGCACGTCGAAGGGCTGGCGGGTGAAGGCGCCGAGCGCGGGGTGGGCGGGTTCGAAGGCCGGGTCGGCGGCGCGCAGCGCGTGGTACTCCTCCCAGATCTTCAGGAAGCGGCCGTAATGGGCGTCCTGCCAGGCGCCCTGCGCTCCCTCACCCTGTTCGATGATCTCCTCGATGGCGGCGCACGCCGACGCGAGGTCGGTCACCGCCACCATCTCGGGCCAGCGGAACAGCTCCGGGGTGGCCTGGGCCCGCGGCGACCCGCAGAACACCTGCTCCTCGCCGTACTTGGCGACCAGCGTGGTCAGGCCGTCCTTGATGCCGCGGTAGAGATGCCCGACCGTGGCGAACTCCTGCGCGCGGGGGAAGATCTCGCCGGACGCGATGGGCTCGGGCGGCGGATCGCAGGAGATGAACTCGGCGGCGTCGCGCCGCTCCATGCCCTCGGGCCGTTCGAGGTAGAGGAAGTGGGCCAGGGCGGCCTCGCCGAAGGGCAGCAGCCGCATCTGGATCGAGGGCGGGAACGCGCCGCAGGACTGCGGGAAGTTCGGCCTGCCGAAGGTGGGCGCGGCGCCGATGGACGACATGAGGTTGGCCACCAGGGCGAGATGGAGCATCTCCTGTACGGCGATGCCGTGGAGCTCCTGGCGCCAGCGATCGACCGCGGCCTGCTGCTCGCCGGTGAGCCCATCGGTCTTGAGGCTGAACTCGGCGAAGAGGTACTGGCACATGATCATGTGCTCGAGCTGCGAGGCCTGGACGAGCAGGTACCACACGTGCTCGCGGTGCTCGATGACGATGGGGGGCTCGGTCATGCTTACAGACTTACACAGCGACCGCGCCTGCGGCAGGGCTTCGCCGCAAGGGCCGCGCCCGCTGACCGGCGGCGGGTACGAGCTCGCGCAGGCCGGTCGGGCACCGGCGGACCTGGCCGCCCGCCGCACCGCCGGAAAGATCATCCTGCGAAATCAGATAACGATGCGATAACGACGCGCCGGCGTGCGCACTAGGTTCGAGCGTGTGAGAGACCGTCTCGTCGTCAAGGGCGCCCGCCAGCACAACCTCCGCGACATCTCCGTGGACCTGCCCAGGGATGCGCTGATCGTTTTCACCGGGGTGTCCGGCTCCGGCAAGTCGAGCCTGGCGTTCGACACCATCTTCGCCGAAGGGCAGCGGCGTTACGTCGAGTCGTTGTCGGCGTACGCCCGCCAGTTCCTCGGCCGGCTGGACAAGCCGGACGTGGACGTCATCGAGGGCCTGTCACCGGCCATCGCCATCGACCAGAGGACGACGAGCCACAACCCGCGTTCCACGGTCGGCACGGTCAGCGAGATCTACGACTACCTGCGCCTGCTGTACGCCCGCGTCGGCCGCCCCCACTGCCCGGAGTGCGGCGAGCCGGTCCACCTCCGCACTCCCCAGCAGATCGTGGACCGGCTGCTCGCCATGGCGGACGGCACCCGCTTCCAGGTGCTGGCGCCTGTCGTACGCGACCGCGCGGGCACGCACGCCGAGGTCCTGCGGCAACTGGCGGGCGACGGTTTCAGCCGCGTCCGGGTGGACGGCGCGATCCACCCGGTGACCAGGCCGCCGGTGCTGGACGGACGCAAGAAACACTCCATCGACGTCGTCGTGGACCGGCTCGCGGTGAAGCCGGGCATCAGGCAGCGGCTGACCGACTCCGTCGAGACGGCGCTGGGGCTCGCGGGCGGTGTCGTCGGCGTCGAGTTCGTCGACCTGGATGCCACCGACCCGGAGCGCGAGCTGAGGTTCTCGGAGCGGATGGCGTGCCCGCGCGGGCACGACCTCGACCTGGAGGAGCTGGAGCCGCGGCTGTTCTCCTTCAACGCGCCGTGGGGCGCCTGCCCCGAGTGCACCGGGCTCGGCTCGCGGACGGAGGTCGATCCCGGCCTCGTCATCCCCGACGAGGACAGGACGCTGGCCGAAGGCGCCATCGCCCCGTGGACGAACACCAGCGGCGCGGACTACTTCGCCCGGCTGGTCGACGCCCTGGCCGCCGAGATCGGCTTCAGCACCACCACACCCTGGCGTAGCCTGCCCGAAGCCGTCCGGACGATGGTCCTGCACGGGACGCCGCGGCGGATCCACCTCGACTACCAGAACCGCTACGGCCGCGAGCGCTCCTACGTCACCCGGTACGAAGGCGTCATCCCGCACATCGAGCGCCGTCACGCCGAGGCCGGCGGCTCCGACGACCGGTTCGGCGGCTACCTGCGCGAAGTGCCCTGCCCGGCCTGCGGCGGCGCCCGGCTCAAGCCGGCCGTGCTGGCGGTCACCGTGGGCGGGCGCGGCATCGCCGAGGTGAGCGCGCTGCCGATCGGCGAGACGGCGCGGTTCCTCGCCGGGCTGGAGCTGACCGGCTGGGAACGCCGGGTCGCCCAGGCCGTGCTCACCGAGATCGACGAGCGCCTGAGGTTCCTGCTCGACGTGGGCCTGGACTACCTCTCGCTGGGCCGCCCGGCCGCGAGCCTGTCCGGCGGCGAGGCGCAGCGGATCCGGCTGGCCACCCAGATCGGCTCGGGGCTGGCGGGGGTGCTCTACGTGCTGGACGAGCCGAGCATCGGCCTGCACCAGCGCGACAACCGGCGGCTCATCGAGACCCTGCTGCGGCTGCGCGACCGGGGCAACACCGTCATCGTGGTCGAGCACGACGAGGACACTATGAAGGCGGCCGACTGGGTCGTGGACATCGGGCCGGGAGCCGGCGCCGACGGCGGGCACGTGGTGCACTCGGGCACCGTGCGGGAGCTCGCCGAGCACCCGACGTCCCGCACCGGGGCGTACCTGTCCGGACGCCACCGGATCCCGCTCCCGGACCGGCGTCGCCCCAGGACGGCCGGTCACGAGATCACGGTGCACGGCGCGACCGAGCACAATCTGCGCGACGTCACGGTGTCGTTCCCGCTGGGCCTGCTCGTCGCGGTCACGGGCGTGTCCGGGTCGGGCAAGTCGACGCTGGTCAACGACATCCTGTTCGCCGCCCTGGCCAGGCGCGTGCACCGTGCGCACAGAGTGCCCGGCCGGCACCGCGACATCACCGGGGCCGAGGCCGTCGAGAAGGTCGTGCAGATCGACCAGGCGCCGATCGGCCGCAGCCCGCGCTCCAACCCCGCCACGTACACCGGCCTCTTCGACCACCTGCGCCGCCTCTTCGCCCAGACGCCCGAGGCCAAGGTGTGCGGCTACCAGCCGGGCCGGTTCTCCTTCAACCTCAAGGGCGGCCGCTGCGAGCCCTGCTACGGCGAGGGCACCATCAGGGTCGAGATGAACTTCCTCCCGGACGTCTACGTGCCGTGCGAGGTCTGCCGCGGCGCCCAGTACAACCGGGAGACCCTGGAGGTCCGCTACAAGGGCAGGTCCATCGCCGACGTCCTCGCCATGACCATCGACGAGGCCGCGGCCTTCTTCGCCGAGCACGCGATCATCACGCGGCACCTGCGGGTCCTGGCCGACGTCGGGCTCGGCTACGTCAAGCTGGGACAGCCCGCCACCACGCTGTCCGGCGGCGAGGCCCAGCGCGTCAAGCTCGCCGCCGAGCTGCAGCGCCGCTCCCGGGGCCGCACCCTGTACGTGCTCGACGAGCCGACCACCGGGCTGCACGCCGACGACGTCCGCAAGCTGCTGGCCGTGCTCCACCGGCTCGTCGACGCCGGCAACACCGTCGTGGTGATCGAGCACGACCTCGACGTGATCAAGACGGCCGACTGGCTGATCGACCTGGGCCCCGAAGGCGGCTCAGGCGGCGGCCAGGTGGTCGGCCACGGCCCCCCGGAAGCCGTGGCCGCCGATCCGCACTCCCACACGGGACGTTTCCTGCGCCCGCTCCTGGACGGCCGTCGGGAGTCCGCCGGCTGACCCGTCAGCCCGCGGCGAGGTCGCGGCGGCGCAGCCCGTACAGGCCGAGGATCGCCAGCGCCGCGGCGAGCACGGTCAGCACGACCGTGGCCACCGGGGCGAAGGACCCCAGCGGGTGCCAGGGCAGGTGGGACAGCACCGACGTGTTCACCACCCACCCCGGCAGGTTCATGTAGGACCCCAGTACCTGCATGAACCCGCTGTAGACGAGCACCGCCCAGGCCGCGTTCACGGCCCGCGGGGCGAGCCCGAGCAGCGCCGCGGGGACGGCGAGCAGCACCAGCACCTCGGGGGCGCGGATCAGGCTCGCCCAGGTGACCTCTCCCACGAGGCCGGGCTCGCCGGTCGACAGGGCCGCCCCTATGCCGAGCGCGGCGCCGTACACCACCGGCAGGACGACCACGGCGAGCGCGGTGACCAGCAGGGACGACCAGTACCACGTCGATCTGCCGGTCGGCCCGGCCAGCACGGGAGCGATCCGGCCGCGCACCTCCTCCACCCGCAGCCGGATGACCGACAGGACCGCGAAGACGCCGGTGTAGAGGGACCCGGTGAACACCATGAGGCTGATCCAGGCCCGCCCGAAGTCCGCGCCGGAGAAGATGGGGAGGTCGGTTTCGGCCATGCCCCCGGTCATGGCGCCCAGGACGAGACCCACCGCGAGGAACGCGGCTCCCCACGTGAGTATGGCCGCCTGCTGGAGCCGCAGCGCGAGCGTGAACGGCGAGCGCAGCCAGGAGGGCGCCGACGCCCGGCCGGGACGCGGGGCCACCAAGGAGGCGCCGAGATCCCTGTGACTCGCCAGCGCGTAGGCGCCCGCGACCAGCAGCCCGGCGAGAACGACCGAGAGGCCGAGCGGCCACCAGCGCTCGTCGTCCAGCACCCGGGTCTGCTGCGACCAGCCGATCGGCGACAGCCAGAACAGCGGGCCGCCCTCCTCGCTCTGCAGCGCCCCCGCGCCGCGCAGCAGCCACGCCGTGAAGAGCACGAGGCCCGCGAGCCCGTTCGCGCCCCGGGGGTGCTCGGTGACCTGGGCGGCGACCGCCGTGACCCCGGCGAACAGCAGCCCGGTCGCGGCGAGGGAGGCGCCGAACAGCAGCGCGCTGCCGACGGGGAACCCGATGCTGATCGTCGCGGCGGTGGTGAGGGCCGCGAGCGCGGCGTTGCTGATCACGGCGACGATCAGCGCTGCGGTCAGCTGGGCGTGCCGGCCCACGACGGCCGCCCGGATGAGCTCGGCCCGGCCCGTCTGCTCCTCGGCCCGGGTGTGCCGGGTCATGAGCATCATGTTCATGATCGCTGCGGCCAGCAGGAACTCGACCCAGTAGGCGGCCAGGAAGTAGCTCTGCGTGGTGACCTCGCCGAACAGCGGCCCGCCGAGCACCCTCATGAAGGAGACGCGGATCATCTGCGAGGCCTCGGCCAGGGCCTCGGGCGTCGGGACGACCGCGTTGACGGCGGCGTAGTAGAAGCGAGGGACGAGCGCCGTGATCGCGACCAGCCAGAGGGTGAGCTTGATCCGGTCGCGGCGCAGCGCCAGCCGCACCATCGCGCCGGTGCCGGTCAGGTGACCGCTCCCCACTCTCGATCCGGTACGGCCGCGGGCCCCCGTGACCGTCGTGGTCATGCCGCCTCCTTGTGCGCGTAGTGCCGGAGCATGAGCTCCTCGAGCGTCGGCGGGTGGCTGACCAGCGCGTCGATGCCGAACGTGGTGAGGTGCCGGATGGCGCCGTCGAGGTGCTCGGCGTCCACGCCGAACCGCACGCTCCCGCCCTCGGTCTTCGCGTCGTGTACGCCGGGCAGCCGGTCGAGGCCGGTCACCGGGGTGGCGGTCTCGGCCACGACCGTCGTCCGGGTCAGGTGCCGCAGCTGCGCCAGCGTCCCCGACTCCACGACCTTTCCGTCCCGGATGATGGTGACCCGGTCGGCGAGGGACTCGACCTGGGCGAGGATGTGGCTGGACAGCAGGATGGTCCGGCCGGCGGCCTTGGCCTCGGCGACGACCTGCTGGAACACCGCCTCCATCAGCGGGTCCAGCCCGCTCGTGGGCTCGTCGAGGATCAGCAGGTCCACGTCCGCGGAGAGGGCGGCGACGAGGGCGACCTTCTGGCGGTTGCCCTTGGAGTAGGTCCGCGCCTTCTTCTTGGGGTCGAGCTCGAACCGCTCGATCAGCTCGTTCTTGCGCCGGTCGTCGAGCCCGCCGCGCAGCCGGCCGAGCACGTCGATGGCCTCGCCTCCGGTGAGGTTGGGCCACAGCTCGACGTCGCCCGGCACGTACGCCAGCCGCCGGTGCAGCGCGACGGCGTCGGCCCAGGGGTCGCCGCCCAGCAGCCTGGCGCTGCCGGAGGTGGCCCGGATCAGGCCCAGCAGGATGCGGATGGTGGTGCTCTTGCCCGCTCCGTTCGGGCCGAGATAGCCGTGCACCTCTCCGGGGTTCACGGTGAGGTCGAGCCCGTCGAGGGCGCGCGCGGGCCCGTAAGCCTTGACGAGCCCGGAAACGGCGATGGCAGGGGTCATGGGTTTCTCCGAATTGCGGTTCTCGTGGAGCCGGAGTTATCTGAGGGAGCCGGTGACGCGCGCGTCGAATTCGCGGTCCGGCAGGGACCTGTTGAGCTGGAGGAGGGCTTCGGCCTGCCAGCCCACGACGTAGCGGGTCTCCGGGCGGTCCGACTCGACGGCCTCCCGGATCGTCGCCCCGACGACGGCGGGGTCGGTGGCCTGGTCGCTCTGGTGGCCCGCCGGCGTCTCGGCGGCGCCGGCCATGGCCTCGGCCATCTGCCGGTAGGGCCCGTTCCCGGAGATCTCCCGCAGTTGCCGGGCGGTCCCGGCCTCGAAGTCGGTCTTGATGATGCCGGGCTGGATGACGACGACGTGGACGCCGAACTGCGCGGTCTCCATGCGCAGCGTGTCGGAGAAGGCTTCCAGGGCGTGCTTGGAGGCGTAGTACCAGGCGCCGAGCGGGAAGGCGAGCTCGCCGCCGATCGAGGAGACGTTGACGATCGTGCCCGAGCCCCGCTGCCGCATCGGCGGCAGGACGAGCTGGGCCAGCCGGGCCGCGGCGAACACGTTGACCTCGAACAGGTCTCGCGCCATCGCCAGCGGCGTGTCCTCGACGGCGCCGTGGAGGACGGCTCCCGCGTTGTTGACCAGGACGTCGATCCGTCCGTGTTCGTCCAGGACGGTGTCGACGGCGCGTATGAGGTCTTCTTCCTTGGTCACGTCCACCAACAGCGGGCGGCCGCCCGCGTCGCGCAACGTGGCCATCCTGCCCACCCGCCGCGCCGCGCCGTACACGAAGTGGCCGGCGTGCAGGAGCTCGAGCGCGGTGGCGTGGCCGATGCCGGACGAGGCGCCGGTCACGAGGCATACTTTGGCAACCATGCCAGGGGTCTCCTTGAGGTTCGAGGGTGATGTCGTTCAGGCGTCCCAGGCGACCGGGAGCCGGTGGACGCCGTAAACGCTCATGTCGGTGCGCATCGCCAGGTCCTCCGGCGGGACGGCCAGGCGCAGGGCCGGAAATCGGCGGACCAGGGCGGGCAGCGCGCGCTCGGCGATCGCGGGATCGGCCCGCAGGGCGAGCCTCGGAGGAGGATCTAAGGGGCGCTCCGCGTCGCGCTCGGTCGGCAGCGCGGGATGTGACTGGGTCATGTCGGTTTCCCTCCGCGTGAACGGCGATCGTTCACGCATGGAGAAACGCTACGAATCCGTTCGCGGATTCGGCAAGTTACGAACGTCGTTGTCCCAGGTCAGAGCGGATTAACTGGCGCAACGACGGTGTCAGCAAATGCAACAATCCCCGACGCGGTGTCGCAATCAGGTCCGCCGGAGGCGATACTTTGCGCGTGACGATGACGTGCCGGGAGGGCGCATGCCGGGAGGCCACCTGACGTACGACGACCGCCGCAAGATCTCGGAAGGGCTGGCGGAAGGGCTCACCTACGCGGAGATCGCCCGTCGCCTGGGGCGGCCGAGGTCGACCATCGGCCGCGAGATCGCGCGCAACGGCGGCCCGCACGGCTACCACGCGGGCCGGGCGCAGCAGGCGACCGGATGGCGCGCCCGCCGCCGGCCCGCCGCGCCGGCGAGCACGGCCGCGGGGGACGCGGGCAGGCGCGACCCCCAGGCGGTGCGGGAGTTCGAGGAGCGGCTCACGACGACGTTCGGGGGTGTGCCGACGATGGCGGCCAGGGTGATGGCCTGCCTGTTCACCAGCGACACCGGCAACCTGACCGTCACCGAGCTGACCGAGCGGCTGCGGGTCAGCCCCGCGTCGATCTCCAAAGGCGTCGGCTGGCTCGAACAGGTGGGGCTCGTCAGGCGCGAGCGGGACAACCGGCGCGAGCGCTACACCATCGACGCCGAGGTCTGGTACCGGGCGTGGCAGATGGGCACCCGGTCGATGATGTTGTGGACCGAGACGGTCCGGGAGGGTGTCGACATCCTCGGCGCCGACACCCCGGCGGGCGTCCGGCTCGCGACCGCCAGCCGGTTCTTCGAGCTCATCAGCGCCGACATGGCCCAGGCGGCCGAGCACTACCGGCAGACCTTCGCACCGACCGGGGAGGTCCCGCGCTGACCGCCGTACGCGACCGACCGCCTCAGACCGCGGCGCGGCCGCCGTCCACCGAGAGGGTGGCGCCGTGGATGTTGGCGGCGTCGTCACCGGCCAGGAACACCACCGCCTTGGCCACCTCCTCCGGAGTGCTGGGCCTGCGCGAGGGGATGCCGGCGATCATCGGCGCCAGGTACTCCGCCATCGCGGCGACCTTCTCGGTGAACGTCGGACCCGGCGCGACGGTGTTGACCCGCACGCCGGAGGGGCCGTACTCGTCCGCCCAGGACTTGGTCAGCGAGTGGACGGCGGCCTTCGTGGTGCCGTAGAGGGCGGAGCCGCTCGTCCCGAACAGCCCGGAGATGGACCCGAGGTTGATGATCGCGCCGCTCCCGCGGGCCGCCATGGCGGGGGCGATCAGGCCGGTGAGGAGGAAGGCGGCCTTGACGTTCACGGCCAGGGCCTGGTCGATGAGCTCCTCCGCCACCTCGGCCGTGGGGGCGGGGTTGATCAGCAGCGCAGCGTTGTTGACCAGGATGTCCAGCGGGCCGCCGGCCAACTGGTGCGCGGCGTCGGCGAGCTCGCGGACGGCGGGCAGCCCTCCGGCGAGGTCGGCGCGGACGAACCAGGCCCGCCCGCCCTCCTCGGCGATGGACGCGACGACCTTCTCGCCCTTGGCGGTGTCCCGGCCGCTGACGATGACGTGGGCGCCCTCGGCGGCCAGCGCGCGGGCGATGGCCGTGCCGATGCCGTCGGTCGAGCCCGTGACCAGGGCGGTGCGCCCCTGAAGACGTGCGGACATGGTGATTCTCCCTTGCGAAAGTGCGGATTCGCGGTCCAGGATGCCGAGGCTAAAATGGACCAGCAAGTCCAATCTGGGAGGTCTCCATGCCCGCGCTCACCCGCAAGGGGGCGGCGACGCGGCAGCGCATCCTCGAGGGCGCCGCCGCGCACATCCGCGAGTTCGGCGTGGCCGCCACGACCCTGGACGACGTGCTGGCCGCGACCGCCACGAGCAAGAGCCAGCTCTTCCACTATTTCCCCGGCGGGCGGGAGGAGCTGCTGCTGGCGGTGGCCCGCCTCGAGGCCGGCCGCGTTCTGGAGAACCAGCAGCCGGCGCTCGGCGAGCTGACCTCGTGGCCCGCCTGGCAACGGTGGCGTGACACGGTCGTCGACCACTACCGCAGCCAGGGCCGCCGGTGCCCGCTCAACTCGGTCACCTCGCAGCTGGGCAACCGTACGCCCGCCGCCCAGGCCGTGGTCATCGAGCTCGTGCGCCGCTGGCAGGCCGAGATCGCCACCGGCGTGCGGCACATGCAGGACGCCGGCGAGATCGACCCGGGCCTGGACCCCGACCACGCGGCGGCCGCCCTGCTCGCCGGCATCCAGGGCGGCGTCCTGATCCAGATGTCCACCGGCGAGGTCACGCACCTGGAGGCCGCCCTGGACATGGGCATCGCCCACCTCCGCGGCTCTCCCGCCTGAGGCCGCCGCACGGCTGGTGGCCGCCCGTAGCCGGCGCCGTCAGATCAGCAGCAGGGTCTTCCCCAGGGCGGTGCGGTGTTCGATCGCGGCGTGCGCGTCGGCGGCGCGCTCCAAGGGGAAGGTCTGCCCGATGACCGGCCGGACGAGCCCCGCGGCCGCCTGCGCCATCATCTGCTCCGCCCACCGCACCAGGTTCGGGCCGAAGTCGAAGAGCTGCTCGATGCCGATCACGTCCACGTCCTCGCGTCGCGCGGGATCGACGACGGTGACCTCGCCGCTGGAGGCGCCGTGCACCGAGAACCGGCCGCCACGGGCCGTCACCTCGAACGCGGCCCGCCCGATCTCCCCGCCCACGCCGTCGAAGACCACATCCGGCCCCGCTCCGCCGGTCGCCTCCAGCACCCGCCCGGTCCAGCCCGGTTCGGAGTAGTCGACCGCGGCTTCGGCGCCCAGCTCCCGGACCAGGTCGAGCTTCCGCGATCCGCGGGCGGCCCCCACGACGCGCGCGCCCGCCGTACGGGCCAGCTGCACCAGCAGGCTGCCGACGCCGCCGGCCGCCGCCTCGACCAGCACCCACTCGCCGGGACGGACCTTGGCGCCCTCGATCAGTCCCTGCGCGGTGCTGCCGTCGCTGTGCAGGGCGACGGCCTCCGGCAACCCCAGCCCGTCCGGCACCGGGAACAGGTCCTCGGCCGCGGCCACGGCCCGCTCGGCGAAACCGCCGGTCTCCCCCGTCCCGGCGATGACCCGCCGGCCCACCCACGCCGGATCCACCCCTTCTCCGGCCGAGCTCACCCGGCCGGCCACCAGCCCGCCCGGCACGTACGGCAACTCCGGCCGGGCATGCCACCTGTCGGTGCCGCGCCGGATCTGCGTCTCGACGAACGTCACGCCCGCGACCGCCACCTCGACCACGACCTGCCCCGGCCCGGCCACCGGATCTGGCGCCTCCCCGGGCACCAGCACCTCAGGCCCGCCGAACCCGGTCACCCGAACCACCCGCATTGCCGCTCACTCCCGCCTCTTTCCGACATGACCCTCATAGCGTGCAACCTCAACCGGAATTGAGGTCAACCGGCGGGCAGCGGCGGCGACGGGCCGAATCAGACGGCGAAGACCTGGGAGTCGTCGGCGAACGCCTTGAACTCCAGCGCGTTCCCCGCGGGGTCGAGCAGGAACATCGTCCACTGCTCCCCCGCCTGCTCCTTGAACCGCACATAGGGCTCGATGACGAACTCGACGCCCGCCGCGCGCAGCCGGTCGGCGAGCCGGTGGAACTCGGGGATCGTCAGGATCAGGCCGAAGTGCGGCACGGGGACGTCATGGCCGTCGACCGGATTGTGGATCCGCTGCGCGCGGGCCGGCGCCAGGTGCGTCACGAACTGGTGGCCGTGCAGGCTCCAGTCCACCCAGGTCTCGGCGCTGCGGCCCTGTTCGAGGCCCAGCACCTCGCCGTAGAAGCGGCGCGCGACGGCCAGGTCGTCGACGGGCATGGCCAGGTGGAACCGGGGGATCGAGGTCATGGGGACTTCCTTTCTGCCTAGAATGTCCGAATGTTAACATCACGACAAACGCTCGCGGTAGGGGCGCTCGTGAGAGGCTGGAGCCATGAGTGAACAGGGCAGGGTGGCGCCGGCCCGCCGCCGGGGGCTGGCCGACGAGGTCGCGGACCGCATCCGGGAGGCCATCTTCGCCGGGACCTACGCCCCCGGAGCGCAACTGCGGGAGGTGGAGCTGGCCGGCGCGCTCGACGTCAGCCGCGGCCCCGTACGCGAGGCATTACTCCGGCTGGAGCGCGAGGGCCTGGTCCGCAGCGCATGGCACCGCGGCGCCACCGTCACCACGCTCTCCCCGGCGGACGTCGCCGAGCTCGACAGCCTGCGCGCCGCCCTGGAACAGCTCGCCGTCCGGCAGGTGGCCGCCCATGCCTCGGACGACGACCTCGCGACCGTCGAGCAGGCGGCCGAGCGCATGCGGCGCGTCGAGGACGAGCACGAGATGGTGCGCTGCGACATCGCCTTCCACGACGCCGTCTACGCCGCGGCCCGGCACCGGCGCCTGGAGGAGGCGTGGCAGGCCATCCGCTCACAGGTCCACCTGTTCCTGCTGACCCGGATCGGCGTCCGCTCCGCGGACTACCTGGCGCACATCCCCGAGGAGCACCGGGAGCTGGCCGCCGCCCTGCGCGCCCGTGACACCGAGCGCGCTCTGACGCTTTTCGCCGCCCACCGCCTCCACGCCTTCGACGTGCTCACCGACCCGGACCCGAGGACCTGACCCCCCGCCCGGGGCCGTCAGCGGGTGGACTCGCGGACTACCAGTTCGAAGGGCGCGGTGTGCTCGCCGGCCGGGCGTGACGGGTCCTGGATGCGGGCGGTCACCAGCTCGACCGCCTTCGCGGCCATCCACCGGTGGTCGGGGGCCACGGTGGACAGTGAAGGCACCATGTACGCCGCTTCCGGGATGTCGTCGTACCCGACGAGGCGGAGGTCGTCGGGCACCCGGACGCCGCGGTCGGCGAGGCCCCGGAAGACCCCTTGGGCGACGGTGTCGCTCACCGCGACCACGCCGTCGACCTCGAGACCTGAGTCGACGAGCCGGTGGGCCGCCTCGCGGCCCCCTTCCAGCGTCATCCCGCTGACGGCGAACCGCAGCGCCGGATCGGGATCGAGCCCCCGTTCGGCGAGCCCGGCGAGGTAGCCCCGGTAGCGGCGCGTCACCACGTTCACGCCGTCGAGGGACTCGCCGGTGACCATCGCGATCCGGCGGCAGCCGCGGTCGATCAGATGCGTGGTCGCCGCTTTCGCGCCTTCCTCGTTGGGCATGGCGACGTGGTCGAACCGCGCGGCGAAGTCCTGCTCGCCGAGCATCACGATCGGATAGTCGCCGCCGGTCAGCCGCGAGTCCTGGGGGTCGATCCCGACCGCGCTGAGGATCAGCCCGTCGAACTGCAGGGTGGACGAATGGGAGATCGCGTCGATCTCCCCGGCCGCGGCGGCGCCGGTCTGCTCGATCGCGACGTGGAAACCGCGCCCCCGCGCCTCGTCGATCACGTGGGCGGCGAGCTGGCCGAAGTAGGGGCGGTCGATCTCGGGAACGGCCAGCCCGATGACGCCGGTCCGCCCGGATCTGAGGGTCCGGGCGGAGACGTTGACGCGGTAGCCCGACTGGCGGATCGCTTCGAGCACGCGGCGGCGGACCTCGTCGCTGACCCCGGCGCGGTCGTTGATGACGTTGGAGACCGTCATCTTCGACACTCCGGACAGCTTGGCGACGTCGCCCATGGTGACCATGCCGCTCCTCAGGTCCTGCCCCTTCGGCCGGATCCGATCCGGCCGCTTCCGACTGTGGCCGCCGCTGCTTCGAGCCTACTGCGCCCCAAAAGGGAGCCGGTTATGCGACGTCGACCTGCACGGTGACGAAGGAGTGGGCGGGCAGGTGCACCCGCACCCGCGTACCAGTGACCGTGACCTGCTCGTGGGAGCGCGGGGCGACGGCGGCGGGCGCGTCGGGCGTGTTGTGGGTCTGCGGCGCCCCGGCGGTGAGGATCCGCGAGACGACCCCGCCGACGTCGCCCCCGCGCAGGTCCAGCTCGATGTCGGCCGCGTCGGCCGTGTCCAGGTTGGACAGCGAGATGAGCACCTTGTCGTCCTTGCGGCTGGCCGACAGCGAGACGGTCGCCAGCGTGTCCGGCCCCACCTCGCGGGTGGGCACGTCCGAGAGGAGATCGACCCGCAGGGACGTGGCGTCCTGGTGCCCCTTGTTCATCTCGAACACGTGGTACGTCGGGGTGAGCACGAGCGCTCCGGAGTCGGGGTCGGTCAGGATCATCGCCTGGAGCACGTTCACGGTCTGGGCGATGTTGGCCATCACCAGCCGGTCGGCGTGGCGGTGGAAGATGTCGAAGTGCAGGCTCGCGACCAGCGCGTCGCGCAGCGTGTTCTGCTGGTAGAGGAAGCCGGGGTTGGTGCCCGGCTCGACGTTCCACCACGTGCCCCACTCGTCCAGCACCAGGCCCACCTGACGGCTCGGGTCGTAGCAGTCCATCACGTTGGAGTGGCCGGTGAGGAGCTCGTCGGTGTGGGCGGCCTTGACCAGGGTCCGGTAGTACTCGTCCGTGTCGAACACCGTGGCGGCGCCCTTGTCCTGCCAGGTGCCCGGGATCGTGTAGTAGTGCAGCGACAGCGCCTGGTAGAACGGCTGGGGCCGGTAGGCACAGCCCAGGTCGCCCAGCTGCTTCATGAGCGTCTCGGTCCAGGCGTAGTCGTCGCTGTTGGCGCCGGCGGCGATGCGGTACAGCCGGTTGTCGCCGTGGTTGCGGCAGTAGGTGCCGTACCGGCGCGCCTCGGCGGCGTACTGCTCGGCGGTCATGTGCCCGCCGCACCCCCACGCCTCGTTGCCCAGCCCCCAGAAGCGCACCCGCCACGGCTCCTCACGCCCGTTGGCCTTGCGCAGGCGGACCATCGGGGAGTCGCCGTCCCGGGTGAGGTACTCGACCCAGTCGCTCATCTCCTTCACCGTGCCCGAGCCGACGTTGCCGCTGATGTACGGCTCGGCGCCGAGCAGCTCGCACAGGGCCATGAACTCGTGGGTGCCGAAGTGGTTGTTCTCCTCGACGTTGCCCCAGTGGGTGTTCACCATCGCCGGGCGCTGGTCCTTCGGGCCGATGCCGTCCATCCAGTGGTACTCGTCGGCGAAGCAGCCGCCGGGCCAGCGCAGGTTCGGGATGTTCAAGGCGCGCAGCGCTTCGACGACGTCCAGCCGGATCCCGCCGGCGTTCGGGATGTCACTGTCCTCGCCCACGTAGAAACCGCCGTAGATGCACCGGCCCAGGTGTTCGGCGAAGTGGCCGTACACATGTCTGCTGATCACGGGGCTCTTGACGTCGACATTGAGCACGGCGGAAACGACAGCGTCACTCATGGTTCACACCTTTTCTCGGTAAGCGGCGGCGGCTACTTTATCGATAAAGCACCGCGTGGGAAAGAGCCTCTTCCTTGCCTGCCGGCTCGGGAATCCTCGCCCGATCGCCTATGTGCGACCGGCCATGCGATGCGTACGGTGAGGCCATGTGCGATCTGAACGCTGCGGAGACCCGCGAAATCATCGCATCACTCAGCGCGGTGACCGGCCTGTCCGGCCAGGTGACCACCCACATCGACGACATCGGCAAGACGTCGTACATGGACCACGAGAACCTGGCCGAACTCCTCGCCACACTGCGCGATCGCGCCGAGGCGGCCAGGGAGTGGGTCGCCGCCAAGCCTCAGCAGCACGCGGGCCACTGACCTGGGAGCGCCGGCCGGCCCTGGGACCGGCCGGCGCATGTTCACGGTGCGGGTGAGGCCACGGCGATGTGCGGGCGGCCGGTTATCGGGTGCGGGCTGATGTGCGCGCGTACGCCGAAGACCTCCTCGATGAACGCCGGCGTCAGCACCTCCAGGGGCGGGCCGTGCCCGACGACCCGGCCGTCACGCAGGACGACGACCTGGTCGGCGTAGGCGGCGGCCTGGTCGAGGTCGTGCAGGGCGGCCAGCAGGGTCAGGCCGAGGGAGCGGATCAGGTCCAGCAGCAGGAGCTGGGAGCCGACGTCCAGATGGTTGGTGGGTTCGTCGAGCACCAGCAGCGGCGCCTGCTGGGCCAGCGCGCGGGCGAGCAGCACGCGTTGCCGTTCCCCGCCCGACAGCGTCGGCATCAGCCGGTCGGCCGCCCAGGCCATGCCGACCCGTTCCAGCGCGGTGGCGACCGCCGCGCGGTCGGCGGCGTTCTCCCGGTCGAGCAGCCGCTGGTGGCTGTGGCGGCCGGTGGCGACGACGTCGGCGGCGGACAGCCCGTCGGCGACCTGGCTGTGCTGGGGCAGCACGGCGCGGTGCCGGGCGGCCTGGCGGGGCCGCATCCCCCACAGGTCCTGCCCGTCGAGCCGGACCGCGCCGCCGGACGGGCGCAGCGACCGGTAGACGGTGCGCAGCAGGGTGGACTTGCCGCTGCCGTTCGGTCCGATGAGCGCGACGAACTCGCCCGGCCCGGCCGTCAGGCTCACGTCCTCGACGATGGGGCGGGCGTCGATCCGGGCGCTGACTCCGGCCAGGTCAAGCCGCATCGGTGCCTCCACTTGATCGGCGGCGCAGCAGCCACAGGAAGAACGGAACGCCGAGCCCGGTGGTGAAGATGCCCACCGGCAGCTCGTTGGGCCGGTCGGCGATCCTGGCCGCCAGGTCCACCAGCACCAGGAACAGCGCTCCGGCCAGCAGCGACACGGGCAGCACCCGGCGGTGGTCGGCCCCGACGACGAACCTGGCCATGTGCGGGATCATCAGCCCGATGAAGCCGATGCCGCCGACCACGCTGACCACGGTGGCGGTCAGCAGCGATCCGGCCACGAGCAGCCCGATCCGCAGCACCGCCACCGGCACGCCGACGGCGATGGCGGCCTCCTCCCCGGCCAGCAGCGCGTTCAGCGCGCGGGCCTGCAGGGACAGCCAGGCCAGGCAGCAGACGACGATCAGGGCGGGCACGCCCAGGTCGGCCCAGGACGCCCCCGCGACGCTGCCCATCAGCCAGAACATCATGCCCTGCAGCTCGGTCGGGTTGAGCTGGAGCTGCACGAACGTGGTGGCCGCCGCGCACAGATAGCCGACGGCGACGCCGGTCAGCACCAGCCACGAGTCCAGCAGCCGGCCCGCGCGCTGCGCCAGCACGTACACCAGCAGCGCCGACAGCAGGGCGGCGGCGAAGGCGGCCCCGGTGACGCCCAGCGTCCCGGCGAGGACGGCGCTGCCCAGCGCGGGAACCAGCACGGCCCCGAGCGAGGCGGCCGAGGACACGCCCAGCACGTACGGGTCGGCGAGCGGGTTGCGTACGAGGGACTGCAGCGCGACCCCGGCCACCGACAGGCCGGCCCCGGCGAGCGCGGCGAGCAGCGCCCGAGGGGTGCGCAGGTCCCAGACGACCTGGCTGAGCAGCGGATCGGCCTGCGCGCCGCGCCCGGTCAGGTGGGCCCAGACCACGCCCCAGACCTGGCCGGGCGGAAGGTTGACCGAGCCGACGGAGATGCCTGCCACCAGGGCCGCGACCAGCGCGACGACCAGGGCGGCCAGCAGCAGCCCGGTGGCGGGCCCGGAGACGAGGTGCGGGCGCCGCGACGGCGCGGCCCTGGTCGCCGGTGCGGGTGTGAGGATGTCAGTCACCGGGGTGGACCACCTTGGAGAGCTTCTCCACGGCCACGGCGTTGAGCGGGCCGAGATACACCCCGTCGGAGACCACCGCGTACGTCCTGGACTTCGACGCGGCCCAGTGCGGGTAGGCGGCGAACAGCTTGGCCGCCTCCGCCTCGGGCTGCTCGTCCGGCGTGAACTGCCCGACCACGAGCACGTCCACCTGGGCGGTGGCGAGCTGCTCGGTGTTGAGGGTGCGGGTGGTGTCCGAGCTCTGCCCGGCGAAGGCGTTGACGCCACCGGCCGCCTTGATCACGTCGTCGTAGATGCCGCCGGTCATCACGGCGGGCAGCCCGTTGGCGTTCATCATGGCCATGCCGGGATAGGCGATGAGGACCTTCTTGGCGGGCCGGCCCGCGACCCGCGCCCGTACGGCCTCGACGCGGGCGCGCAGCTTGCCGATCAGGTCGGTGGCGCGGTCCTGGACGTCGAAGACGCGCCCCAGCAGCGCGATGAACTCCAGCGAGGAGTTGATCGACTGGTTGCGGTAGGCGCGCTTCTCCTCCTCCGTGGCCTCGGGCTTGCCCATCGCGCAGTTCACCGGGTTGACCAGCGAGGTGATCCCGGCGGCGGCGAGCTGCTCGCGGGTGGCGAAGCCGTTCTTGGCGTCGAACCCGCCGGACCAGGTGGACACCACCAGGTCGGGCTTGAGCTTGAGCACCTGCTCGGCGGGGACGTCGAAGTTCTTGTTCATCGTCAGCCCGCCGGTCGGCAGGGCCTTGATCCTGCCGATCATCGCGGGGTCGTCGGAGACGCCGTAGCTCTGGGCGTTGGCCAGGACGCTCTCGTCCAGGCCGAGCATGATGAAGCTCTCCACCTCGGCCACGCTGGTGCCGTTGAGGATCAGCACGCGCTGCGGCGGACGCTGGAAGGTGACTTTCGTGCCGCAGTTGTCGAAGGTCAGGGGGTAGCCGGACGCGGTGGAGGCAGTGGGGACGGCGGCGGATCCGCTCTCGGAGCCGGCGGGGTCACCGCAACCGGTCAGGGCCACCAGCGCGCAGAGCGCGGCGGCCAGCGGGCGGCGCACATGACAGGGATTCATCGATGATGCTCTCTTCGAGGTCGAGTCTGGAGGCGCGCGAGACCGGCGCGGGTCACGACGGTGACCGGCGCATCGCGGCAACGCGCGGCGCCCGGGCGGCGCTACGGCACGCCCGGTGTCGGGCTTGTTCGGGAAAAAGGCATGGGGAAACGGCCCCGGGAATCGGCCCCGGGAATCGGCGCTGACGGCCGACGCCGGATCAGGCGATCCCTGCGTGCGCTCCAGGAGGTGCCCGCCCTACGAGGGCATGTCGGAGGAAGGCGCGAATAGGCGGGGTTTCGTCCTCACCCGCGTACGCGACCGCCCTCGGACCGGTGGCCGTGCACCCGGCCACCGTGAAGACCAGGACCAGCAGCGGGCGCAGCACCCGTCCGGCGACCTGCCGGACCAGGGCGCACAGGCCCGACTCGACCCACCGCAACCAGGCGGAGGTCAGCAGCACGCCCAGCGCGTGCATGACCAGCATCCCGAAGCTCGGGGAGCCTCCGTGATGGAGTTGCGCCGCGCCCGGGACGGCCCCGAGGGAGGCCATCGCGTGGTGGGCGGCGCCCTGACTCAGCAGGACGTGCAGGACGACCTGCGACAGAGCCGTCGCGGGCAGGATGGCGCCGAGGCTGCGCTCACGCCCGGTCAGGGCCAGCGCGACAGGCAGCAGGAGCAGAAAGCCGCCCAGTGTCGACACCGCGTCGAAGTAGCCTCCGCCCGCCAGGTGCCCGAGCATGGCCAGGGCGGCGCACGTGGCGGCGAAGCTCGCCGCGCGCACCCACCGCACCACCGACAACGGACCCATCGCGGACAGATCTTCGCACACCGGTGCCGCCGTCCTCAGTTCAGGCGCCTCTCGCCGCGGACGATCAGGAGGCCACCTTGTATCCGGCCTCGACGATCGCCGCGCGCACCTGCGACTCCTCGAGCAGCGGGCCTCCGCTCACGGTGACGCGGCCCCCCAGCACGTCCACCTCCACCCGCTCGACGCCCCGCAGTGGCAGGACCTGTGCCCGGATCGTCGAGGCACTGCAGCCACAGCTCATTCCCTTAACCGCGACGGACAGGGTCATTGGCGCGAACCTTTCCCGTAATACCACCAGGCGCGCTCACGGCTCGCCTTTAGGTGGGATACGCAGGTTCCTGAGGCTGGGTTCAAGCGACGGGCAATGTTTTTTAAGATCCAAATTCCGTATATACGAATTCTCGATCACATGGCACTATGACCGGGTGCATGTCGGCCGGCCCTTCTTGCGCGCAATACGCGCCGCGGTGTTCGCGGCGGTCTGCGTGCTGGTTTCGGCTGCCCTGCATGGACTGGCCGGCGGCGATCCGGTGCGCGCGGGCACGCTGCTCGGCGCGCTCGCACTGACCTGGACGGGCGCGTTCCTGCTCGCCGGCCGCCAGCGCGGCATGGAGGTGCTGCTCGCGGCCTGCTTCGCCGCCCAGTACGGCATGCATCTGCTGTTCGGCGCGGGCGCCGCCGACGTGCCGCCGCCTCATGAGCACGCCACGGGCGTGGGCATGTTCCTGGTACACGGCATGACGGCGGTCATCTCGGCCTGGTGGCTGGCGCGGGGCGAGACCGCGCTGGCCGCGCTGCTCCATCTCGCCGTCGCGTCCGTCGGCCGCTGGTGGAGTGTCCTTTCGGTCCTGACGGGCGGGCTGGTCGAGCCGAGCCCGTACGGTGGCCGGCCCGCGGCGTGGGACGACCACGACGCCTTCCTCCAGCGCCTGTTCGCGGCGGCGAACTTCCGGCGGGGCCCGCCGGCGCGTCTCTCCCTCATCTGATCCTTTTCGGGCCACCGGCCCGTGTTCCGCCACGCCCGGTGAACGGCACGGCGGACCTCGAACCCTTGTGTGCGCTTTGAGTGGAGAACGCCTGATGACCTCGACCGCCGACGTCAGCGATACCGTCGATCACGTCCCCCCGCCGTCCCGTGAGCGGACCGCCTGGGCCGCGCTGCGCCCGCTGGTGCTGCGGCTGCACTTCTACGCGGGCGTCCTCATCGCCCCCTTCCTGCTCGTCGCCGCGTGCACCGGCCTGATGTACGCCGCCTCGTACCAGATCGAGCAGGTCGTCTACCAGCACCAGCTCACCGCGCCCGCCGGCCGGACCAGTCTGCCCCTCAGCGCGCAGGTCGCGGCGGCCCGCGCGGCCCACCCCCAGGGCACCGTCACCGCGGTACGGCCCGCCGCCGAACCGGGCCAGACCACCCGCGTGCTGATCAACCAGCCGGGCCTGGCCGAGAGCACCCAGCTGGCGGTCTTCGTCGACCCCTCCACCGGCCAGGTGCGCGGCACGCTGGAAAGCTACGGCAGCTCGGGAGCGTTGCCCGTACGCGCCTGGATCTCCACCCTCCACCGCCAGCTCCACCTGGGCGAACCCGGACGGATCTACAGCGAGCTGGCCGCCAGCTGGCTGTGGGTGGTCTCGCTCGGCGGCCTGGTGCTCTGGGTCGCCCGGCGCCGCCGCAACCCGCGCCATCTCATCGTCCCCGACCGCGCCGCCGGCGGGCTCCGCCGCACGCTGTCCTGGCACGGCTCGATCGGCCTGTGGGCGGTGCTCGGCCTGCTGTTCCTGTCCGCCACCGGCCTGACCTGGTCCAAGTACGCCGGAGCCAACGTCGACGAGCTGCGCGCGACGCTCGACTGGACGACCCCGTCGATCGACGTCTCGGGCGGCGACCACGCCGCGCACACCGCGACCGCAGGACACCACGCCGGTGGAGCCGACATCGGGGTGGACCGCGTGGCCCAGGCGGCCGCCGCCAAGGGGCTGTCCGGCCCGCTGGAGATCACCTGGCCCGCCAAGGCCGGCGCGCCCTACCTGGTGAAGGAGATCGACAAGACCGCGCCCACCCGCCTGGACCAGGTCGCCGTCGACGCCACCTCCGGCCAGGTGAGCGCCGAGCTGCGCTTCGCCGACTACTCGCTGGCCGCCAAGCTCGCCCGGTGGGGCATCGACGGGCACATGGGGCTGCTGTTCGGCCTGGTCAACCAGATCCTTCTGGCGCTTCTGGCCGTCGGCCTGATCATGCTGATCGTGCTCGGCTACCGCATGTGGTGGCGCCGCCGGCCCACCCGCGGCTTCGGCAAGCCGTACCCCCGGGGTGGCTGGCGGAACGTGTCCTGGGCCCTGCTGGCGCCGCTCGCTCTGCTGGCCGTGGCCGTCGGGGTCTTCCTGCCGCTGATGGGCATCTCGCTGGCCGCGTTCCTGGTGGTCGACGTCCTGCTCGGGCTGCGCGCCCGGCTGGGGTCTCAGACGTGATCCTCCGAGCGCCGGGGCAGGAACAGGCCGGACACGCACATGAAGGCCGCGACCAGGAACAGGCCCGCCCGCGTGCCGAGCGTGCTCGCGACCAGGCCGCCGAAGGCGATGAAGAGCGGCTGGGTGACGTTCGTGGCGAAGATCCAGAGCGTCGACACCCTGGCCAGCAGGTGGTCCGGGGTGCCGAGCTGGCGGTAGGTCGTCATGGTGGAGTTCGCCAGGCCGGAGAAGAACAGCACGCCCGCGAAGCCGGACCCGCAAAGGAGCAGGCCCGCGGTGCCGGGTGAGGCCAGCGGGATGAGCGCGTACCAGGGGCCGCGCCAGAGGCTCACCCACCACAGGCCGCGCACCAGGCCGAACCTCCTGCTCAGCCTCGGCGCGAGCCGCGCGCCGAGGAAGCCGCCGAGCGAAGGGAGCCCCATGAGCAGGCCGTACCGCCAGGGGGTGAAACCCAGGTCGCGCAGGTAGAACAGCGAGCTCAGCGGCGTCGCCATCGCACTCGCGCCGGCGAAGACGAGCCAGCTCGCGAACATCCGCCGCAGCACGGATGCCCGCGCACGAAGCCCCACCCGGCGAACAGCTCCGCCCGCCGGGAAGGGCTCGGCTCACGCGCGGGCGGCGTCGGCTCGTCCCCGGGCGGCGCCGACTCGGGCGCGGGCAGCTCGCGCTCGGACGGCAGCGGCTCGGGCGGCGGCTCGCACGCGGGCGGGGGCGGCTCAGGCGCGGGCGGGGGCAGCGCGGGCGGGGGCGGCTCGCGCGTGGGCGGGGGCGGCACGGGCGGCGGCTCGCGCGTGGGCGGCGGCGGCTCGGGCGTGCGCAGCGACCGGATCGACCAGGCGCTCACGACGAACGACACGGCGTCGACGATCAGCGCGCCCACCGCCGACAGGACGCCGATGAGCGGACCGGCCAGGGACGGGCCGACCAGCACGCTCAACCAGCGGGTCGACTCCAGCCGACTGTTGGCGCTCATGAGCCGCTCGGCGGGGACGAGAGCCTTCAGATGCGCCTGCGCCGCCCCGGACGAGGCGATCTGGCCGGCGGCGTTGCCCAGCGCGGCGACACAGAGGTGAGCGAATGTCAGCAGCCCGAAGAACGCCGCGACCGGAATGCTGAACAGCAAAATACATCTGGCGATATCTGACCAGATCATGACCGGGCGTTTGACCCGGAATTCGATATACCGCCCCGCGGGAAATGCGACGACGACAATTGTGACCGCCTGAATCACCGACAACAAGGCGACCTGGAAAGCCGAGGCGTCCAGCACGGTGATGGCGACCACGGGCAAGGCGACCATGCTCACCGCCGAACCCAGCTGGCTCACGGTCGTGCCCGCCCACAGACGCCGGAAGTCCCTTTCGCCGGCGAGATCCCCGCCTGCCCGAGTCATGTCGCAGCGCAAGCTGCCTCCTTCAGCGATCACCACCGACGGATCGGCATGCCGCCAACGGTGACAGCACCCCGATGTACGGCGATCAGCCGGGCCGGGGCGGGGCCTGCCGCACGCCGACCCATCGGCGATCAACCACCGCCAGGCCGGAGCTCGCCGCACGCCAACCCAACACCGATCAACCACCGCCAGGCCGGAGCTCGCCGCACGCCGACCCGACGGCGATCAGCCGCGGTCGGGGCGGGGCTTGCGGCGTGCGGCGAGGACGACGGCGGCGCCGCCCGCGAGGACCACCGCCACCGCCGCCCACAACCATCCCGGCAGCCCCGACATACCGTCGGCCCGGGTGGCCGCCACCGGTGAGGAGGAGGACGGCTGGGCGGAGGCGGGTTGTGGCTCGGGAGAACTCTCCGGAGTGCCGGGAGAGCTCGCCGGAGTGGACGTCTCCTCCGAGGAGCTGGGCGAGGGGTCCGGGGCGGTGATGGTGAAGGCGAGTTCCCCTTGGATCGGGTGGCCGTCGGAGGAGACCACGCGCCAGGCGATCCGGTAGCGGCCCTCCGGCAAGGTGCCGCTGGGCCGGGCGAAGACCTTGTTGCCCTGAACGCGTGGCTTGTCGAGCGAGACCGGCTTGCCGCCGGGGCCGTCGAGCACGATGGTGGGCAGCTGCATGTGCGAGGTGAATTCGAGCTCGATCGTCTCCAGGCTCTTCAGCTTGGCGCGGTCGGCCGGGTTGCTGGCCTTGAGCCGGTCGTGGGCCAGGGCGGCGGGCGAGGTCAGGAGCAGCACGAGTACGGCGCCGACGGCCGGAACGAGGGCACGCCGAAGAAAGGTCATGGGGAACTCCGAAGTCATGGGGCCCCGGCGGCACGCCGGAGAAGGTTATGGCGCCTGTCGGGGAGGCGCCGGATCAGGCGTTCGCGGGCCTGCGGGTCAGCCGCGGGCCGCCGGGAAGGTAGGCGGTCCGCGACGTGGCACGACAACGGCCAGCAGCGCGGGGACGCGAGGGGCGGGTTCCCGCCGTACCGGCGCGGAAGGGGGACGCCCGATGACCGCGAGGGGCGCCAGGACGGTGATCACGGCCGCGAGCAGGGTACGCACGCCTGCCACGCACGCGGCGTTCAGGTGCAGCAGCGTCGCCAGGGCCAGTTCGCCGCGCGCCAGCCACCAGCTCGAACACATCGCCGCGGCCAGGTGGATCATCGGCATCGCGAGCCCGGGGCCGTGCTCGTGGCCGGAGGAGAAGACGGGGCTCACCGGGGAGGAGCCGGAGAAGAGCTGGTGCAGGCCGTACTGGGACACCGCGCACAGGGCCAGCAGCTCCGGCCATTCCCGCCGGCGACCGGCCAGCAGGTAGGCGCCGGCCCAGATCGCCGCCATCGCCGTCATCACCGCCGCGAGCCCGCCCGGCCGCATCCCGCCTCCGCCCACCAGCACGTGCAGGGCGGCGGAGGCCAGCACGCAGACGGCCGTGAACATCGCGGCGCGCAGCGCGCGGATCACGGGATGGCCGACATGCACGCCGCCATGCTGCCAGAGCACACCGCCACCGTCAGGGCATTCGGCGCATTGCCCAACAAATGACCCACACCACGGCGGTCGCGATGCCCGGCTGCTCCGCGGGCGGCCGAGCATGTCCTGGGGCATGTCCTGCCGGCTGCTCCGCGGGCGGCAACAGAGCATGTCCTGGCGCACGTCGTGGCGCACGTCGTGAGGCGCGTCTTGGGCGTGGCGTCGCCGACCGAGGGTCGGCTGTCTATAAAGTGACCCGCGCGTCGAACGGCACGGCGTTCGACGCTCTGACCAGGCGTTATCCCCCGAAACGGGACACACTCGGGTGTGGTCGTGGAGTGGGGCCGATCGTGAGGGGATGCCGATGCTCGACCAGGTGACCGCCGGCACGCCACAGGCCGGCACGGACGATCTGGATCTGGCCGAAGCGGGTGTCGTCGGAGTCACGATCGTCTGGGCCGACAACAACGGCATCCCCAGGTCGCGCACGGTGCCCGTCGGTCAGTTCGGCGCGGCGGTCGAGCGGGGGGTGGGTGTCACGCCGCTGTTCGCGGTGTTCGACTCCCACGACGGCATCACCTTCGGGCATCCCCCGCTGGGTACTCCCTCGGGCGACATCCGGCTGATGCCGGTCGCCGACCGGCTGGTCCGGCTCGCCGGTCAGCCCGGGTTCGCGTGGGTACCGGGCCGGCAGGTCGCGGCGGATGGTTCGGCGTGGCCGTACGACCAGCGCGGCGTGCTGGAGCGCCAAGTCTCCCGTGCGGCGGCTCTCGGGCTGGACTTCCTGGCCGGCTACGAGATGGAGTTCCACCTCAGCCGAGCGGACGGGGGCGACGGCGACGACGTACGCCCCATCTACGAGGGGCCTTCCTACGGGCCGGCCAAGATGCTGGCCGTCGATGCCTTCGCCGAGCAGCTGCTGCGCGACCTCGACCGCAACGGCGTGCCCGTCGGCCAGTTCCACGGCGAGTACGGCCCGGGGCAGTTCGAGTTCAACATCGCCCCGGCCGACCCGGTCACCGCCGCCGACCGGCAGTTGCTGGCCCGGCAGACCGTTCACGCCGCCGCCCGCGCGCACGGCCTGCGGGCGAGCTTCGCCCCGTTGGTCACCCTCGGGCAGGTGGGCAACGGCTGGCATCTGCACACCTCGCTGTACCGCGCCGGGACGAACCTGCTGTCCGGCGGCAACGGGCCCGCGGGCATGACCGCCGAGGGCGGCGCCTACCTGGCCGGCCTGCTGCGCGACCTGCCCGCCATCGTGGCCGTCACCGCGCCCAGCCTGTCCTCGCTGCAACGGCTGCGGCCCGGTTACTGGTCCGGCGCGTACACGTTCTGGGGCGTGGAGAACCGGGAGGCGGCGCTGCGGCTCGTACCGGCCACTCCCCTGCTCGGCGCCGCGCACGCCAACCTCGAGCTCAAGCCATCGGACGCCTCGGCCAACCCCTACCTCGCGCTCGCCACCGTGATCGCCGCGGGCCTCGCCGGCATCGAGGACGGTCTCACACCCCCCGAACCGGTGCAGGAGGACCCCGGCACCTGGACCGACGAGCGGCGGGCCGAACGCGGCATCCGCCGGCTGCCCACCACCGTCGAAGAGCAACTCGGCGCGCTGCTGACCAACGAGCGCATCCGTTCCGCGCTGGGCGAGGAACTGGCCGACGCCTTCCGGGCGGTACGCGTCTCCGACGCCGCCTGGGCAGCCGACCGCGACGCGGCTGCCGTGGTCCGCTCCCACCGCTGGCTGTAGTGAGCTGCCGCGTGGCCGGACGCTTGGGGCTGAGCAGGGGGCGACAGGTCCATGTGCCGTCGGTGTTAAATGATCACGTCGTCGGAGAGGCCGCGATGAGATCCACTTCCCGTACGGCGCCGAACCGGCGGGAGATGAGCGGGCTCGCACGACCGGCCCAGATCCCTGCTCATCACCGTGAGCGCGGCCCGACCCCGAAACCCGACACACGAACCCGAATCCCCCGCTCATCACCGTGACCAGCCCGACCCCGAAGCCGGATCCCTGCTCGTTCTGTGAGGGGGCCGACCCCGAAGCCGACACACGAACCCGGATTGGGCCGATCCCGAAGCCGACGCACAAACCCGATTCCCCCGCTCATCATCGCGAGCGGCCCGAACACGGAGCCAGACCCCCTGCCCATCACCGTAAGGGGGCCGGCCCCGAAGCCGACACACGAACCCGGATCCCCTGCTCGCGGCCGTTTTACTCGTCGCCCAGCGACAGTCCGTCCAGTGACAGTTCATCCAGCGGGAGGGACCGCAGGAAGTCTTCGGCGTCGAAGAGCTCCCCAGCGGTGACGACCCCGATGGCCCGCCCGCGGCCGGTCAGGATCCGCTCGGTGGCCTCCACCACGATCGGCGCGGTGATGGCGTAGATGTCACGACCGCGCGCCGCCACCCGCCGCCGCTCGTCCCCCCGGCGGACGACGACCTCGACCAGGAAGACCTGGGCCGACCGCCCGTCGGCGTCGGTCGCCTGCGGTCCCTTGGTCTCCGGATCGCCGAGGTCCTTCAGCGGGGCGACGTTCAGGAAGGCGTCGATCCGCGGGGTGTCCAGGTGGCGGGAGACGGTGACCACGTCGGCGTTGGAGAACTGCCCCACGACGTCCTGGGTCCCGAACGGTTCGGCGAACGTCCACGTCCCCTTCGGCGGCGGCTCGTCGCCCGCGACGACCCGCAGGTGGTGGTCCGAGAAGACCACCCGCCGCCCGGCCCGGCGCTGCCCGGCCAGCACGGTGCCCCGCGTCGGGTGCCAGCTGTCCAGGGCCACCGCGATCGAGATCTCGTCGGCCGCCGGCCAGTCACCCATCGCGACGGTCGCGAGCAGGTCGCCCAGCGCACCGTAGAACGCCATCACCGGCGCCACCACGATGCCCGCCTCCTTCACCCGCGGGTCGTCCCGGTAGGTGTCGAAAGTGTTCATCGCGACCAGGGTCTCGCCGGTGACATCCAGGTAGTGGATCCCGGCACGCAACGCGGCCTCGATCAGCGGCGGCGCGGTGTCGCCGAACGGCCCGGCACAGTTGATCACCGCTGCCGTGCCGGCGATCGCGCGGTCGAGCGAGACCGGGTCGTCGACCGAGGCGATCCGCCACTCCACGCCGGGGTGAGCGGCGGCGGCCGCCTCCAGCTTCACCGCGTCCCGCCCGGACAGCACCGGCGTACAACCGCGCTCCAGCAACTCCGCCGTCACGAACCGGGCGGTGTGCCCGTAGGCGCCGAACACCGCCACCACCGGCTTCGCGCTCCCGCGACCGAACCGGCCGTCGATCTCTGTCATCAGGTCTCCTTCAGCTGTTCAGGCTCCCTCCGATCTTGCTGAACGGTGCCGCCGGGAGCCACCGTCGCGTACGTCAACGTGCGCTAGATTCGCGACATGCGCGCCCATCGCGTCGTCATGGCCGTCACCGACGACATGCCGATCTTCGAAGCAGCCGTCCCGTGTCAGGTCTTCGGCGTCGACCGGCCGCACCTGGCCGATCCGTGGTACCAGTTCTCGGCGGTCCCGGTCGGTGACGCACCGGTGCGGCTGAGCCCGGGATTCACCCTCGCCCCGGTGAGCGGCGGGTGGGATCTGGATTCGACGGACACCCTCGTCATCCCGGCCTGTACGAATGTGCACGACGACCCACCGGCGGAGTTGGTGGACGTCGTCCGGGAGGCGTACCGACGCGGGATCCGAATCCTGTCCATCTGTTCCGGCGCCTTCGTCCTGGCCGCCGCCGGGGTGCTCGACGGGCGCCGGGCCACCACCCACTGGCTGCACGCGGAGGAGCTGAGCCGCCGCTATCCCGCCGTCCGGGTCGACCCGTCCGTGCTCTACGTGGAGGACACCAATGTGATCACCTCCGCGGGGACGGTGGCCGGGATCGACGCCTGCCTGCACGTCGTACGGGTCGACCACGGCGCTGCCGTGGCCGCCGAACTGGCCCGCCGCCTGGTCACCCCACCGCACCGGGACGGCGGGCAGGCCCAGTACCACCGCCCCGCCTCGCCGGTGGTCCGCGACGACTGGCTGGCCGCCCTGCTGGACTGGGCCACCGAGCAACTGCATCTGCCCCTGTCCATCGCCGACCTGGCCGCCCAGGCCAATGTCAGCGTGCGTACCGTCGAACGCCGATTCGCCGAGGCGCTCGGGATGTCGCCGCTGCGCTGGCTGCTGCAGCAGCGGGTACGCCGGGCCCAGCAGTTCCTGGAGACCAGCGACCGGCCGATCGGATGGATCGCCGACAGCTGCGGCTTCGGCGGACCTGCCAGCCTACGAGCACACTTCGCCCGGATCGTCGGGGTATCCCCCACCACCTACCGCCGAACATTCCACGAACGGGCAAACACAACCCGCATCGCCAGCTGACCAACCCAACAGCACGACCCGCACCACCAGCCGACCAACCCAACGGCACGACCTACACCGCCAATCGACCGGGCCCAACAGCACGGCCCACCACCACCCGGCCAACCCCGCAGCGCGACCCCCACCACCCAACCGACCCACCGGCGCGGCCCGGATCGCCAGTTGACCGGTCCGGCAGCGGGGACGTGCCTCGCCGTTGCGTCACCCTTGCCGAGCGGGCCAGAGGTCCTGGTAGTAGCGGGGGCACACGCAGTTCCTGTCGTCCTGCGGGGGGTCTACGACGTGGTCCGCGATCGGGGCCAGCAGCGCCTCGATCGCCTTGGCCGAAGCGACCGCGGCCTCCGTGACGCTGTAGGGATCGGCGGTGTCGGCCACGCTGACGGCCAGCCGATCCCCGTGCGACCAGACGTGGGCGCGTTGTCCGGCGATCTCCACGTGCCCCGGTTGCCCGATCCCAGGAAAGCGCGGAATGGCGACCGGGAAGTGGGCGAACTCGGCCGCGGTGTAGGCGACGCCGGGGACCGGCCGCGGGTCGCCGGGGCTGAGCCATGTCACGGGCACGCCGAGCGCGGACAGCGTCCGCACGAGGTCGTCCTGCGTCTCGATGCGCAGCCCGACGAGCAGCTGGTCGCCGTCGTTGGCGTGCCCGCCGTACGCGCGGCAGAAGCGGAAGTAGGCCAGCTCGCGCGCCCATGCGTGCAGCCGGGCCGGCGGGTGCCGCTCGTAGAGGTAGTCGGTCCAGCGCTGCCCGTTCATCCGCCGGATCGTACCTCGCTGCCCGCGTGGTGGACGGTGAGGTCGCCGTATGGTGATAGCTGCGCGGTGAGATCGCCCGGTTTGCCGCGTAACGTCGCGTCGAGGAACGCGGCGCTGGTGGCGGCTGTGAGGCGCAGCCCGGCGGTGCGGCCCAGTGATCCGGCCAGTGCGGGCACGGGCGGAAGGTAGAGCGGCGCGTCTGTGAACGTCAGGTGCGCCGTCCCCGGGACGGTGAGCCGGTAGCTCGTGGCAGCGCTGAGGTCGAGCACCTGCGTGAGGCGGGGAATGTAGGTTGGGTTGTCCGCCGGGTCCACCGGGTGGGTGAGCGCGAGCACCGGTTGGCGGAAGGGTCGCGGCTCGGGGTCGTGGGGAGCGCCGTCCAGGTCGATGACCGCCGCGAACCGGGAGTCCTGACGGGCCGCCAGCAACGCGGCGGCCCCGCCGATCGAGTGGCCGGTCACCGCTGCCCGAGCGGTGTCGAGGCGACCAGTCCACGGGCCCGCGATCTCACCTCGGTCGAGGCGGCCCAGCTGGGTCAGGACGAAGCTGAGGTCGGCGGCGCGCACCGCCGTCCAGCCGGCCGCCCGCCGCTCGTCCTCGCGCTCGTCGCCGGTCGCGGCGACCCGGGTGCGGATCGTCCGGCCGTCGGCGAGGACGACGGCGGCCGAGTCGTACGGGTGGTCGAGGGCCACCACGACGTAGCCGAGACTGGCCAGCTCCTCCGCCCACGCGGTGTTCTGGGTGCGCACGCCCCCGAGCCCCGGCGAGAACAGCACCACGGGGAACCGTCCTCCCGCCTCGGCCACGGCGGCACCCGGCACCGAGCGGGTGCGGGCGGTCGAGGCGCTGTCGAGCAGGAAGCCGGGCACCCCGAGGTAGTCCGCCGCGGCGCCGGAGACGACGCGCGCCTCCCGCTCCGTACGGCCGAGATACACAGACCGCGCGGTGCCTGTGGCACTCCCCTGCGCCGGGTACCAGAACTGGACGACCACCGTGCGCCGGTCATCCGGGTCGGGCGTCGCGGGCTCCGGACGCGCCGGATCGGTCCACTCCAGCACGAGGGTGCCGACCGGGAACCGGCCCGACGGCTCGGGGAAATCGGGCACCGGAAACGCCCACACCGCCACTGGACCTGCGGCGAGGAGACCGGCGCACGCCGCCCAGCCCGGCAATGCCAGCCGCCATGGAGGCCGCCACGCAGCCCGGCCCAGGAGCACGGGAAGGCTGGACGACAGCAGGATGGCCGCGCCCGCGAGAACCGGGACGAACTGCCAGCGCACCCCGGCCAGGAACAACGCCGTCGTGGAAAGCAGCACCACCGCCGCCGCGCCCATCGTGACCGGCCGGCGGGCACGGGACGGAAGCCGGCGAGCGAGCACCAGCAGCGCGGTGGCCAGCACCACGACGATCTCCGGGAAGGACATGCCCAACGTCACCCGGCCATTGTTGAGGAGGGACGCGTCCCACCGCGTCCACCTGAGGTCTGGGTTTCAGGTCAGACCTACGGTTGACACCATTGCCGCCGGGTGACCGTCGTCGAAGAGCTTCACAAAAGGGCCCGCCACGCCTTGGAGAGGGCGTGGCGGAGCTGGCCGACCTGGCGCGTGGACAGGTCGGCGATCATGAGCTCCTCGAGCTCGCGTACGGGCTCGGCGAGGCGGGCCAGGAGTTCGCGCCCCGCGTCGGTGAGGAGGATGTGCAGCTCGCGGCGGTTGGCCGGGTTGCGCTCGCGCCGGATGAGCCCGCGTTCCTCCAGGGCGCGCACCAGGTCGGCCACGGACTGGGCGGTGACGAACGAGTCGCGGGCCAGCTGCGCGGCAGACAGCCCGTCGTGCCGCTCCAGCACGGTGAGCGCGGTGTACTGCGTCACCGTGATGCCGGCCGGCCGCACCAGGTCGTCGAGGCGTGCGCGGACGACGAGCTCCACCTGTTTGACCATGTAGAGCAGCGACGGCGGCGCCTTGTCCGCAGCCGTTCCCGCCTGCTGTTCCGCTGTTGCGATCATCACCTGCTCCTGAGTCGTCGTCGGGGAGATCCAGGCTAGGCCATTGACAGGAAACCTGTTGGCAACAAGACTGCCCATCGACAGGTTTCCTGTCAATTGAGGGCGGCTGGTCCTCGGCGTACTCGGTCTTTCCGTCGTGTGGCCGGGGTCACTCCGAGGCCCTGCAACGGGCGGTATCCGTGAGGGAGAAGCGCGACCATGAGCGAACCCGAGCCCGAGCACGAGCCTGAGGAAGGCCAGAGGCACGAGGGGGCCAGGGGCGGCCGTGGCCGTGGCGGACATGACCGGTGTCGGCGCGGCCAAAGGCGGCCGTACCGACGTGATCGACCCGTCCGCCGGCCAGGTGGCCCCACCGTGTCCGCGGCGGACGAGACCGTGACGGCCGCTCGGGGCACGTTCGTCCTGGTCGGCGCACCGTCGTCGGCACCGAGCCGGTCCTCGACCTCGACGTCACGCTGCCGGGGCAGGCGCGTGAGGTCCGGCACCGAGCCGGCCTTCGACGTGGACGCCATGCTGCCCGGGGCGGGCGCGTGACCGGCCTGACCCTCGACGCCGGCCGACTCCCCCAAGTCCTGGGTGCTGGCTGGCTCTCCCGGCAACTCCTGGGTGCTGGCTGGCTCTGCCGGATCCTCGGCGCCGGCGGGTTCCCCCGACGCCCGGTGCGGCCGAGACGCGGGCCGCGATTCCCGCCCTGGTCCCGCTCGTCCGTGCCGGTCAGCCGCCGGTGCGGAAGCCTACCGGCCACCGGTGCGGAAGCCGACCAACCGCGGGCACGGAAGCCGACCGACCGCCGGTGGAGAAGCCGACCGGTTGCCGGTGTGGAAGCTGGTCGGCCCCTACCCGTTCGACGACATCGATCGCGCCGCACGAGGCAAGGCGATCGACCCCGTGATCACGTTCTGAGAGGTGTCCCACATGGATCTGACCGGCAAAGTGGCGATCGTCACCGGCAGCGGGCGCGGCCTCGGCCTGGCCTATGCCGAGGCCCTGGCCGCCGCGGGCGCCGCGGTGGTGGTGAACGACGTCGATCAGGAGGCGGTGGACGTCGCGGTGGCGAAGATCACCGCGGCGGGCGGCCGGGCCGTCGGCGTGGCAGCCGCGGTCGGCGGCACGGCGGCGGCCGACCACCTGATCGGGGCGAGCGTACGGGAGCTCGGCCGCCTCGACGTGCTGATCACGAACGCGGGCATCCTGCGCGACCGGGTGCTGTGGAAGATGTCCGACGAGGACTTCGACGACGTCGTGAACGTGCACCTGCGGGGCACGTTCACGTGCGCCCGCGCGGCGGCGGTGCGGATGCGCGAGCAGGGCACGGGCGGGCGGCTGATCCTCGTCGGCTCGCCGGCCGGCCAGCGCGGCAACTTCGGCCAGACCAACTACGCCGCGGCCAAGGCCGGCATCGTCGCGATGGCCCGGACCTGGGCGATGGAGCTGGCCAAGGCCGACATCACGGTCAACGCGGTCATCCCGGTCGCGGCCACCGAGATGACCAAGACCATCCCGGCGTTCGCACCGGTCATCGAGGAGTCCGAGCGTACCGGAGAGCCGCTGCCCGGCTGGCTGCGCAGGGATGAAGGGCTGGGCACGGTCGAGGACGTGACCGGGCTGATCACGTACCTGGCCTCGGACGACTCCAAGGGCGTCACCGGACAGGCGATCGGCGTCGGCGGGGACCGGCTGGCCCTGTGGGCGCACCCGAAGGAGAAGGCGGTGGCGTACGCCGACGGCGGCTGGAGCGCCGAGGCGATCGCCGAGCAGTGGCACACGGGCGTCGGCGCCGAACCCGAGACCTACGGCATCCCCGCCCCCAAGGGAGCCGGACGGTGAACCTCGACGAGCTGGTCGCGATCGACGTCCACACCCATGCCGAGATCTCCAAGGACGGCCACGGCTCGCTGAGCCCGGTGCTGTTCGGCGCGTCCGAGCAGTACTTCGGCTCGCACGAGCGCCCTGCCGTCCCCCAGATGGCGGCCTACTACCGGGAACGGAAGATGGCCGCGGTGGTGTTCACCGTGGACGCCGAGCACGCCACCGGCCACCCGCGCATCGCCAACGAGGAGATCGCCGAGAGCTGCGCCGAACACGCCGACGTGCTGATCCCCTTCGCCAGCGTCGACCCGCACAAGGGCAGGGCGGGGGCGCGGGAGGCCCGACGCCTGGTGGAGCGGCACGGGGTGCGCGGCTTCAAGTTCCACCCCAGCATCCAGGGGTTCGCCCCGAACGACCCGATGGCCTACCCCCTGTACGAGGTCATCGAGGAGCTGGGTGTGCCCGCCCTCTTCCACACCGGGCAGACCGGCATCGGCGCGGGCGTGCCCGGCGGGGGCGGCATCCGGCTCAAGTACTCCAACCCGATGCTGGTCGACGACGTGGCCGTGGACTTCCCCGAGTTGCGCGTCATCCTGGCGCACCCGTCGTTCCCCTGGCAGGACGAGGCGCTCGCCGTCGCCACGCACAAGCCGTACGTCCACATCGACCTGTCCGGATGGTCGCCGAAGTACTTCCCACCCCAGCTCGTCCGGTACGCCAACAGCCTGCTGAAGGACAAGGTGCTCTTCGGCTCCGACTATCCCATCATCACCCCGGACCGCTGGCTGGCCGACTTCGCCAAGCTCGACATCAAGCCCGAGGTCCGCCCCAAGATCCTCAAGGACAACGCCGCCCGCCTGCTCGGCCTCGACAAGGAGCCCTCATGATCACGGTTGACGGACTCGCGGAGATCAAGGCCCTGGCCGGCCGCGACCTGGGCCACAGCTCCTGGCTGGAGATCACCCAGGAGCGGGTGAACACCTTCGCGGACGCCACGAACGACCACCAATGGATCCACGTGGACACCCGGCGGGCCGCGGACGGCCCCTTCGGCGGCACCATCGCCCACGGCTATCTCACCCTGGCCCTGGTCATCCCGCTGTTCAACGAGGTGCTCGGCATCCAGGGCGTGAAGATGAGCATCAACTACGGGCTGGAGAAGGTCCGCTTCCCCGCCCCGGTGCGCGTGGGCGCCAAGGTTCGCCTGGCCGCGAAGGTCGCCGAGGTCGAGGACGTGCCCGGCGACGGCGTGCAGATGCTCTGCGACTTCGCCGTCGAGATCGACGGCGTCGGCAAGCCCGCCTGCGTCGCCCGTGCCGTCTACCGTCACTACGCCTGAGAGGTGACGGGACGGTGTTGAACGCAGGGCTCGGCGGGTGGCCGGCCAGGCGGGCCGCGATGTCGCCGGACCGCACCGCCTTCGTCTTCCGCGACCGCGCGACGACGTACGCGGAGGTGTTCGACCGCATCACCCGGCTGGCCGGGCAGTTGCGCGCGGCCGGGGTGCGCAAAGGGGACCGGGTGGCCTACCTGGGGCAGAACCACCCGGCGTTCGTGGAGACGATGTTCGCCACGCACATGCTCGGCGGGATCTTCGTGCCGCTGAATTTCCGGCTCGCCGCGCCGGAGATCGACCACCTGCTGGCCCACAGCGGGGCGACGGTGCTGGTCCACGCTCCAGAGCACGCCTTCGGGCAGGCCGTACGCACGGTGGTGGCGCTGGGCCCGGACTACGAGGAGTGGCTCGCCGCCGGCGACCCCACGCCCATCGACGTGCCGGTCGGCCTCGACGACGCGGCCTGCGTCCTGTACACCTCCGGCACCACGGGCCGCCCCAAGGGCGCCACGCTGACCCACGGCAACCTGGTCTGGAACTGCTACAACCTCCTGGTCGGGGTGGACGTCGCCGCCGACGAGGTGACGCTGGTCAGCGCGCCGCTGTTCCACGTGGCGGCGCTCAACCAGTGTCTGCTGCCCACGTTCCTCAAGGGCGGATGTTCGGTCATCATGCCGTCCTGGAGCGTGGACGCCTGCTTCGACCTCATCGCCGGGCATCGCGTCACCTGGATGTTCGGCGTGACCACGATGTTCGCCGCGCTCGCGCGGTCGCCCCGCTGGGCGGGCGCCGACCTGTCGTCCGTACGCTGCCTGATGGCGGGCGGCGCAGCGGTCCCGCCCGCGCTGATCCACACCTACCAGGAACGCGGCCTGACCTTCTGCCAGGGTTACGGCCTCACCGAGACGGCGCCGGGCGCCACGTTCCTGGAGGCGGGCGAGAGCGAGCGCAAGGCCGGATCCGCCGGGGTCCCGGTCTTCTTCACCAATGTCCGCTGTGTCCGCCCCGACCTGACCGACGCCGCCCCCGGCGAACCCGGCGAAGTGATCATCCAGGGCCCGAACGTGACCCCCGGCTACTGGGACGACCCCGCCGCCACCGCGCGGGCCTTCTCCGAGGGCCGGTGGTTCCACTCCGGCGACATCGCGTACGTGGACCCCGACGGGCACTTCCACATCGTCGACCGGGTCAAGGACATGTACATCTCCGGCGGCGAGAACGTCTACCCGGCCGAGGTCGAGGCGGCCGTCTACGAGCACCCCGCGGTCGCCGAGGTCGCGGTGATCGGCGTGCCGGACGCCACGTGGGGAGAGGTCGGCCGGGCATTCGTGATCACCGTCCCCGGGCGCGGTCTGACCATCGGCGGGCTGCGGGCGTTCCTGGCCGAGCGGCTGGCCAAGTACAAGCTCCCCGTGTACCTCGACATCGTGGACGACCTGCCCCGCACCGGCTCGAACAAGATCCAGAAGAGCCGGCTGCGCGACACCCTCGGCAGCGCTCCCGGCCCGACGTGACGTGGCGACGCTGGCGTTGGCGTCACTTTGGCGCCATAATGGCGCCATGGATCTCAAGCCGTACGTCGACAGGCTACACAGGGACCTCGCGATCGCCGCGGAAGCAGGCGGCGAGGACGCGCGCGCCCTCGCCGAGCGACTTGTCTCACCTCTCGAGTCATCCGTCCGGCTGATCCTGCTGGAGGTCCTGTCGGCGGCCGCCGACGAGATCACGCGCGAGCTGGCGCCGGGTTCGGTGGAGGTCCGCCTGCGCCGCGGCGATCCCGACTTCGTCCTGACCCGATCCCCGGCGCAGCACCCGTCCGCGCCGGACGCCCCCGATGACGACGGCGGGCCGTCCGGCGCGGGCGTCCAGCCCGTGGAGATCCAGGAAGGCGGCACGGCCCGCTTCAGCCTCCGGCTCCCTGAGCACCTGAAGGTGCAGGTCGAGGAGGCCGCCCGCCGGGAAGGCCTGTCGGTCAACACCTGGCTGGTGCGTGCCGTCGCAGCCACGTTGGAGCCCGGCGGCCGCCGGACGGCGGGGCGCGGCTCGGCGAGCGGGCGCAGCTACACCGGCTGGGTCGGCTGAGGCCCGGACGTACGCAACCACGAGGAGGGATGTCATGCCGACATTCGACACACCCGAGCCGATCTCGGTCAGCATCGACCTGCCCGGCGCCGAGGTCAGGATCATCGCGAGCGACCGCGCCACCACGGTGGTCGACGCCCGGCCTGACGACGGTGAGGGAGGGGCGGCCGCGGTCCAGATCGGCTACGCGGCCGGCAAGCTGGTCGTCAAAAGCGCACAGCAGGCGCCCGCCCAGTCCCTTGCGGGCGCCGGAGCAGGCCCGCGGCGCCATGGGTGGGGCCTGTCAGCCCTGGCCGGCCTGTTCGGCGACTGGGGGGAGTCGGTCCGCGTGACGATCGAGCTGCCGTCGGGCTCGCACGTACAGGGCTCGACGACGTCGGGCGAGTTCCACTGCACGGGCCGGCTGGGAGACTGCCGGCTGCAGACGGACCACGGCGACATCCGGCTCGACGAGGCCGGCGCGATCCAGCTGACCAGCGACAGCGGCGAGATCGGCGTCGAGCGCGCCACCGGCCGCGCCGAGGTCTCCAGCGCCTCCGGCGAGATCAGGATCCAGGAGGTGGACGGCCCCGCGTCGATCAGGAACGACGACGGGGAGTGCTACATCGGCGAGGTGACGGGCGACCTGCGGCTGATCGGCACCAGCGGCGACATGCAGGTCGAGCGCGCCCACGGCGGCGTCGAGGCGAAGAACGTGCACGGCAGCGTGCGGATCGGCGAGGTCGCGCGCGGCTCGGTCGTCCTGACGAGCACGACCGGCGACCTCGAGGTCGGCGTCCGGCAGGGCACGGCGGCGTTCCTCGACGTGAGCACGGCCAACGGCAGGTTGCTCAACTCCCTCGACGCCCGCGAGGGCCCGGACGGGTTCGACGAGACGGTCGAGATCCGCGCCCGGAGCCACGACGGCGACATCACGATCCGGCGCGCCTGACGGGCCGCCTCCCGATGAAGTGCGCCGAGTACGACACTGCCGTCGAGCCGCGCGGGTGATGGCGCGTCCGGGGCATCACGTCCGATCCTAGGAGCGTGACGGTACGTTCCGGCGAGTCCGTGCTCGTGGTCATCGACATGCAGAACTACTTCGTTCGCGATGTTTCTGCCCATATCGTCCCCGTCATCGCGGACCTTGTCGCCCGGTGGCGGTCGGCGGGGAACGACGTGGTGTTCACCCGCTACGTCAACCATCCCGGCTCGCCGTACGAGCGGCTGCTCGGCTGGACAGCGTGCATGGAGCCGCCGCAGATCGAGATCATCGACGAGTTGCGGGCGCACGCGCGCAAGGCGACGGCCGTCATCGACAAGAAGGGGTACAACCTGTTCGCCGACGCCGGCGGAGCGGCGCTGATCGCCGGACGCGGGTGGCGGGACATCTACCTGTGCGGGATCGCCACGGAAAACTGCGTGCTGGCGACCGCGCTCGGGGCGTTCGAGCTCAACCTGACGCCGTGGCTGATCGAAGACGCCTCCGCCAGCCACCGCGGGCGTCACGCCCACGACGCGGGGGTGTTCGTCGCGGGGAGCTTCATCGGCGCAAGACAGATCATCTCGGTTGCGGACATCCCGGCCTTGCCGGCAGTCCCCGAGGGCCGGAATCCCTGAGCGGCCGGCCCCGCGCCCGAAGCCCGAATCCCCGAGCGGCCGGGCCCGCCTTGGGACGCTCGGGAGGCCGGGACCGCGGACTCGGCGCAGGTGTATTCGCCAGGTACGGACTACTTGATGCGGCCGTGCAGGAGCTCGACCAGGGTCGCGTGGGTGCGCTCCAGCGGCCGGTCCGGATACAGGGCGCGGCGCTCGATGGCGACCGTCAGCACCATGCCGAACACGGCCGTCGCCGCCGTCTCCACGTCCAGGTCGGCCCGGACCTCGCCGTTCGCGGCGGCCCTGCGCAGCACGTCCGCGTACACGCCGAGAGCGCTCTGGCGCAGCCGCCCCACCGCCTCCTGCCACGCCGTCCGCCACATCTCGGCCAGCAGCACCCGGGCGAAGGCCCCGTGCTCCTCGAAGAACCTGAGCTGGCCGAGCACCACCGAGTCGAGCGCGTCCAGCGCGCTCTCCCCCGTGTCGGAACCGGCCAGCGCCTCGGCGAGCATGTCGATCGAGTGCTCCAGCAGCGCCTCGAACAGTCCCTCCTTGCTGCCGAAGTTGTAGAACACGGTGCCCTTGGCCACCCCGGCCCGCTCGGCGATGGCGTCGACCGTGGTGGCCGCGTACCCGTGCTCGGCGATCAGCTCCACAGCCGCCCTGAACACTTTCCGCCGGGTGTCCTGCCTGCTCCCGCGCCTGGCGGTGCGCTCGCTGCTGTGCCCATTGGTTCGCTCGCTCCGCTCGCTCACAGGCCCTCCTTCGTCAGGCCTGCGAGCGCAACGCTGCTGTGCCCATTGGTTCGCTCGCTCCGCTCGCTCACAAGGCCAGCTCCGGGTGCAGGCGTTTGACGGACCAGGTGCGGCCGCGGTCCACGGCGAGCGTGGTGAGCGCGAGCCCGAGTACGAGGAAAGCCGACAGCACCCCGCAAGCCTGCCACACCACGGTGAGATCGCCACCGCTGATCAGCCTGCGCAGCGCCGACACCACCCAGCTCATCGGCAGCCACGGCGAGATCGTCTGGAAGAACCCGGGCGACGTCTCGATGGGATACGTACCGGCCGCCGAGGTGAGCTGCAGCATCAGCAGCGCCAGCGCGACCACCCGTCCGGGCGGGCCGAGCAGCGCGTTCACCGCCTGCACGACCGCCATGAACGCGGCGGTCGCGAGCAGCAGCAGCCCGGCCAGCCCGGCCCAGCTCGCGGCCTCCAGCCCGAGCCCGAACCGCAGAACCGCCACCAGCACGCCCACCTGCGCCGCCCCGAGCACCACCGCCGGCAGCCAGCCCGCCAGCGCGATCCGCACCGCGCCCGTCGTGCCCGCCAGCCGCCGCTGGTTCAGCGGCTTGAGCACCATGTACGCGATCATCGCACCGACCCAGAGCGCCAGCGGCAGGAAGAACGGCGCGAAGCCGGTGCCGTAGTTGGGCACCTCGTTGTCGACGGTCCTGGCCAGCCGGACCGGGTCGCTCATCACGTCCGCGCGGTCGTCGCGCTGCTTGCCGTCGTAGTCGGGGATCCGGGCGGCGCCGTCGCCGAGCCCGCCTGCCAGTTCCTTCGATCCCGCGGCGAGCTTGGCCGCGCCCTTGTCCGCCTGGCCCGCGCCGTCGTGGAGCCGGTCCACGCCGGTGCTCAGTTCGCTCGCGCCGTCGCTCAGCCTGACCAGCCCGCCGCCCAGGCGTCCGATGCCGTTCGTGACCTGGCGCGAACCGTCGGTCAGCTTGGTCGCACCCTGGTAGAGCCGGTTCGCGCCGGTCGCGGCCGTGCCCAGGCCGGAGTTCACCTTCGCGGCGCCATCGGCCAGCTTGCCCAGGCCCGTGTCCAGGGCATTGAGCCGGCTTCTGGCCTGGTCCAGCTTGGACCCGAGCCGAGGTGCCACAGCCGCGATCTTGCGAGCCTGCTCGGCCAGCTCCCGCGCCTGGTTCCTCAGGTCCGCGACGCCGTCGATCCCGGTTCCCGCGCCGCTGCCGGCGCTCGTCCGGGCGGCGTCCTGGGCCTGGCCCGCCTGAGTGGCGGCCCGGCGCGCGGCGGCTGCCGCGTTCCGCAGCAGGCCGCGTACCTCGGGGTCGGCGTCCGCGCCGAGGCGGTCGAGCGCGGCCTGCGCCTGCGAGCTCGCCTCCCTGGCGCTGTCGGCCGCGCTTCCCGCGTGGGTGTTCGCCGCGCTCGACTGTGCCGCGCCCGTTGACGACCCGCCGTCGGCGACCTTGTCGGCGGCGTCGGCGACCGCCTCGGCGGCCCTGGAGATCTTGGGGCCCCATTCGTCCAGCACGGGGACGTACGTGTCGGCGAGCTGGTTGACCGTGCGGGTCTGAGCGTGAACCTGCTGGTATGCCTCCTTCGCTCCGGAACTGAGCGGAGTGGTTCCTTTCTCGTGGAGCTGGTTCAGGCCGTCGCGCAGTTGCCCGATGGCCTGCTGCGCCTGAGTGAGGCCCTGCGTGACCTGGGCCGAGCCGTCACGCAGCCTGCCCGTGGCGGTGTTGGCGGTGCTCAGGCCGGCGGAGAGCTGCCGGGCGCCGTTCTCGGCCGTGCCCAGGCCGTCGCTGAGCCGGGAGACGCCGTCACCGAGCCGCACGACGCCGTCGTGCAGCTTGCCCGCGCCCTCGGCGGCCTCCGCCGTCTTGTCGTGGATGTCGCCGATCGAGACGAAGACGTTGTCGAAGTAGTCGTGGATCGCCGTGCGCTCGGCCGCCGCCCGTACCTCGTTGAACACCGCGTCCGAGATGCTGCCCATGATGTAGCTGCGGCCCGTGTCCACGCGCAGCCCGAGCCGTGCCGGGCTCGGTGCGGCGGCGTCGTCGGCGGGTGAGGCCAGCTTGGCGCTGAAGTCGGCGGGCACGGTCAGCGACAGGTAGAACGTGCCGTCCGCGACCCCGTCGGCCGCCTGCCTCGCGGTGGTCTCGTGCCAGCCGAAGACGTCGCGCTTCCGAAGCTCGCCGGCCAGGTCGCGGCCCGCGTGCAGGGTCTTGCCCGCGGCTTGGGCAGGCTGGTCCTCGACGACCAACGCGACCGGCACGCGGTCCAGATTGCCCTGCGGGTCCCAGAACGACCACAGGTACAGGCCCGCGTACAGGAGCGGCAGCACCACCACCGCCGCCAGCGCCGCTCTTGTCAGCCGCGACCGCAACATGCCCTTCATGACAGCTCCACCAGCTGGTCGAAGCGGGCGGGCGGCGTCACGCACGAGGCCACCACCGTGCGGTCGAGGCTCCGCAGCAGGTTCCACAGCGCCTGCTGCCGGTCGGCCGGCAGGCCCGCGTCCACGTTGTCGGCGACGATCACTTCGGGTTCGTCCAGCAGCGCCAGCGCGAGGCCCAGCCGCACGCGTTGCTCGCGATCCAGCTCCCGCACCAGCGCTCGCTCCCGGCCGGCCAGCCCGACCCGCTCAAGAATCTCCTGGTACGGCCGGCGCCGCCGCTCCCGCAGGTGCTCCCCGACTGTCAGCGACCGGTCCAGATCCGTCACCCCGTCGATCAGCGCCAACGCCACGGCTTTTCGGATGGCGCGGCGCCCGGCGTGCCCGGCGACGTTCAGTCCGCCTTTGGTGGGCTTCATCCGCCCGGCCAGCGTCAACAGGAGGCTCGTCCGCCCGCTTCCCGCCGAACCCGCGACCACCGTGAGCGTGCCGGCCCCGGCCTTCAGCGAGACCTCCGGGTACACCCCCTCGATCGCCAACCCTTCCGCAACGATCATCATGGCTCCATTCTTTATACTGACCAGTCAGTACAAAGATAGGGCCGGTTCGCTCGGCCGCACCCATGCAGGCGCGGTGGCATTCGTCACCTCCGGCCGGCGTCGCCCCACCCCGGCTTCAGAACGGGCGGGGTCGGCCGACCCCTGTCGCGTAAGTGACGATCTCAAGAACGGACCGCGCCCTCTACACGGTGTTGTTGAGCGTCAGATCGTGGATGTCCCGATTCCTCAGCACACCGGCGTGCAGCCGCTTCGCCAGCGGCCCCCTGACGGGGCGGCTGAGGATCAGCGGAACGAGCTGCTCGTGCCTGCTGCCGTGGGATCGGAGACCTCCATGGAGCTGGGAGAGATCGTGATCGACCGCATGGCGGCCGAGCGCGGTGTCGGCCGCGGCCGCGAGGCCGATGTCGCCGATGCGGTCCGCCGGCAGCTCGTAGATCGTCGCCGCGTCCGCACGTTCCCAGACCTCTTCGATACCGGGCAGCGCCGCGAGGGCACGCACAGCGGCCCCGCGATGCTCGGGAGCCAGATGCAGCCAGGCGAAGCCCCCGAGCGCCCCGTGATGCTTGGGGTAGGGGTCGGTGATGGGCAGCACGATCTCCTCGAACGGGACGCCCGCTTCGGCGAGGAGGTCGCCGAGATAGTGCACCCGAGCGGTGCCGGCGTCGTGGTGCTTGGCGTTCATTCCATGATCGGCGGTGATCCCCACGGTGCACCCGGCGTCCAGGTACGCGCCGAGCAAGGCGTCGAACTCGACGAAGAACCGGTCGGCGAGTTCGTCCCCGGGTGCTGCCGCATGCTGGACCCGGTCCGTGAGGGAGACGTAGACGAGGCGCAGCCCGGGAACCCGCTGAAGCACGGCGAGGCCGATGCGCATCGCGTAGTGGCTGGCGGAGGGGTCGTACACGTCGAGAGCAGGTGTTCCGACGAGCTCCTCGATGTCGTCGATCCCGTACTCGGGCAGCGCGGCACCTCTTGCGCGTTCGACGCTGACGCTCGGCACTCCGCCGTTGCCGAGCAGGAGCCGGAGCTTGTCCTTGGTCGTGACGGCCAGAGTCGGGATCCCGCGGGCGGCGAACTCGGCGTGGATGCTCGGCGCGCGAAGAAATCGAGGATCATTGAGCAGCTCCAGTGAGCCGTCGGGCAGCCGGCAGTAGTTCCCGGGGATGCCATGGATGGCAGGCGGGACGCCGGTGACGATGGAGATGTTGTTCGGGTTGGTCAGGCTCGGCATCTCTGACGCTCCGACGGAGAAGACGCCGCCGTCGTCGAGCATCCGCTGGAGACGAGGCATGATGCCGCGGCTCAGCCCGTCCCGGAAGTATCGCGGGTCACCGCCGTCGACGGTGATGACGACGACAGGGTGATCCGGGACGGTGTACGGGCGATCGTTCACGGTGATGGTGGTCACGGTGTCCTTTCTTCACGGACGCTTTCGATGAAGAGCTCTTCGACCAGCGTCGGCGGTCGTGCCGCCAGCCTGATCAGCTGGATCGGACGTTCGGGAGGCGCCGGGTCGAGATGGACCTCGGCGACCCGGCCGAGCAGCAGGGCCTCCTCGGCGGCGGCCCTGGGCAGGCAGGCCAGGCCGAGACCCTGGGCCACCGCGGCGACGATCGCGCTCGTGCCGGCGATCGTGCCGGCATGGGTGCGTGGGATTCCCCACCTCTGCGCCATGTCAACCTGGTACTGGCGCGTGGTGGACCCCTCCTCTCGGAGCAGGATGCGGGTGCCGCGCAACAGGCGCGGCTCCACCCGCTGCCCGGCGAGCGGGTGATCGCCGGCCACGATGACCACCTGCTCCTCGCTTCCCGCTGCTGTCGCGCTGAGAGAGGGCTGTTCGCTCTGAGCGGCGACGAGCGCGAGAGGCAGCTCGCCGGAGAGCACCTTCTGGATGATGAGGGAGGAGTTCGCGACGTGGAGTTCCAGCTCGACGTCCGGGTAGCGGTCCAGGAAGGAACGCAGGAGCCGTGGAAGCAGGCGCTCCGTCGCCGTGGTCGTGCCTCCGATGGCCAGGACACCGGCGACCGGCGCCCGTCGTACACGCGTGACCTGATCCAGCGCCTCGTCCGCGAGGGAGAGCAGATCACGGCCGTACTCAAGGAGCTTCTCACCGGCCTCGGTGAGCCTGAGCGACGGCGCGGAACGGTCGACCAGCACCGCACCGACCTCGCCTTCGAGCTGCTGAAGGTGGGACGAGACGGTCGACTGCGCGACGCCGAGCGCTCTCGCGGCCGCCGAGATACCGCGGTGATCGGCGATCGCCACGAACACCTGAACCCGTTGGAGGCTGAGTTTGCCGGTCATCGGCCACTGACCTTCTCCGGCTCGGATGTCAGCGGGACGGGAGGCGTGGACCTCCCGGACATGATGGCGTTGGCGGCCGACGACGAGATCTCGCCCTGCCAGCGCGCGATCACCAGACCTGCCACCGCGTTGCCGAGCGAGTTCACGACGGCGCGGCACTCGGACATGAATCGGTCGATCCCGAAGACGAGCATGACACCCGAGACCGGGATGACGGACGTCGCCGACACCGTCGTGGAGAGCATCACGAAACCGCCTCCGGTCACGCCCGCGGTTCCCTTCGACGACAACAACATCACCGCGAGGAGCAGCAGCTGCTGGCCGAGATCGAGGTCAATCCCCAGCGCCTGCGCGATGAACATGCTGGTCAGCGTGAGATAGATGCACGTGCCGTCGAGGTTGAACGAATAGCCCGCGCTGACGGTGATGCCCGCCGTCCCCTTGTCGACGCCGAGGCGAGTGAGTTTGGCGACGATGCCGGGGATCGCGGCTTCCGAGGAGGACGCGCCCAGCGCCAGCAGGATCTCGTCCTTGAAGTACCGGAAGGTGTGCAGCGGGTTCAGCCGTACCAGCAGCAGGATGCCGCCGAGGACGACGACCACGAACGTGATCGAGGTGCCGTAGAAGGTGCCGATCAGCTTCAGCAGCGCACCGACGGTCGCCACCCCGAAGTGGCCCACGGTGTACGCCATCGCCCCGAACACGCCGACGGGGGCGGCATACGTCACGAGTCGCACGATCGTGAACAGGACCTCGCCGATCCGATCGACTGCCCGGGCCACGGGCCGAGCCCGATCGCCGAGGACGGCCAGGGCGACGCCGAACAGAACGGCGAAGAACAGAATCTGAAGAATCGCGCCTTCGGCGAAGCTCGCCACGATGTTCTTCGGGAAGATCTGCAGCACGTAGTCGGTCCACGACATCTCTGACGCCGCGTCAACCCGCGCGCTCACCTCGTCGGTGAGCTGAAGCTGAGCGGGGTCCACCGCCAGGCCGTCACCCGGGCGCACCAGGTTCACGGCGAGGAGCCCGAGCAGCAGCGCCAGCGTGGTCACGATCTCGAAGTACGCGATCGACCGCAACGCGATCGCGCCGACATGCCGGAGCCGATCCACGGCTGCGATGCCGCTGACGACCATGCAGAAGACGATCGGTCCCAGCAGCATCGTCAACAGCCCGACGAACGTGTCCCCCAGAACCTCCAACGACGTCGCGAAACCGGGCGCCACCAGGCCGACGATCACGCCTGCGGCCATTCCGGCGAGCACCCACGTGTACAACTGCCGGTACCAGGGCCTGCGCACGCGCTGAGCACTCTCGATATCGGCTGAAACCATGATTTTCCACCTCCACCTGATGAGGCGAGCGCATGCCTCGCTCCGCCCACCCGGACATCGTGGGCGGCGACACGGAGAGGAAGGTGAACGACGGCCACCCGGCCAGGCGAATGTGCGACGACAGGCCGGCCACCGTCCGATGGCCCTCATCGGGTAGGCCGATCAGCGTGTACGCGGCCGGGGAAGCCCCGGCGTGGAGAGAGCTGACTTACCCCACAATGTGAGTGATGTCAGTCCAACTCCTTGCGCGGGCCACCGCCTCTCTCCTCGGCTTGGCCCTCGGCGACGCCTTCGGTTCCCAGTTCTTCGTTCCCGCCAACCACCACGCACTCTCCTCCCGCCTCCTTCCACCCGACCCGTGGCAGTGGACGGATGACACCGAGATGGCGTGCTCCGTCTATCGCGTCCTGGCCGATCACGGCGCCATCGACCAGGACAAGCTCGCCGCGAGCTTCGCCGCCCGTCATGACTTCGACCGCGGATACGGCCCGGCGACGAACCGGATGCTTCGGCTGGTCCGCGAAGGAGGCGACTGGCGGACGCTTTCCGCGGAGCTCTTCGACGGCAAGGGCTCGTGGGGCAACGGTGCCGCGATGCGCGTGGCGCCGCTCGGCGCCTGGTTCGCCGACGACCTGCCACAGGTGGTTCGGCAGGCCGTCCTGTCGGCACAGGTCACCCACACGCATCCGGAAGCAGTGGCCGGCGCCGTCGCCGTTGCCGTGGCCACGGCCGTGACCGTCAACGAACCCGGCCTCCCCGCGGGGCGTTTCCTCGATCGGGTCAGAGAGCACGTGCCCGCGGGCATGGTCCACGACGGTGTCGCCGAGGCGCGGCAACTCCTCACCATCAGCGACCCCGTACTCGCCGCCCGGATGCTCGGGAACGGGCGACAGGTCAGCGCTCACGACACGGTCCCGTTCACCCTCTGGGTGGCGGCTCGCGAACGCCATGACTTCGAAGCGGCCATGTGGACCACCGCGGCGGCCGGCGGGGACGTCGACACCACCTGCGCGATCGTCGGCGGCATCGTCGCGGTCGCCGAGAACGCTCACCTGCCGCGGGAGTGGAGAGGGCGATGTGAGCCGCTACCGGACTGGGCAGGCGCCCCCAGCCCATCTCCACGTGAGGCGCGCGGCCGGTGATCAGCCGCCGTATCTCGGCCAGGTCCATCTCATAGGCGGTTGCCCGCTGTGTACCGGTGCGGTGCGTCGCCGCCCTGCCCGTCGGAGACGTCGACGATGCCGGGCAGTTCACTGATCAGGCGGGTCTGCGCCGTCGGGGAGAGAAAATGATGGTGCAGGTCGAGTCTGTGCAGGTGTGTCAGCGGCTGACCGGTCAGTAGCGCCTCCGCGCCGGCGTCGCTGAGCGTGCCCAGCGACAGGTCCAACGCTTCCAACCTGGCCACCACCGGCGCCGTCGCCACCGCCGCGGCTATCTCATCAGCGAGTTCGGCGTTGCGCAGGCCCAGAGACCGCAGCCGCGGCCACCGCGCGCCCGAGAGGATCGGCGCGAGATCGGCGATCGTCGGCCCGTCATGGAGTTCGTCGCCCAGCCACAGCTCTAGGTGCTCCAGAGCCGGAAGATCCGACTCCGCGATCGCGACGACCGTTTCGCGGGACAGGGCGCCGGACTCGATCGCCAGATGTCGCAGCGACGCATGCGTGAGCGGATGGCGAAGGCCGGTGCTGTCGCCCATGCCGCCGCGCACCCGTAGCGTCTCAAGCCGCGGATATGCGGCGAGCAGCTCCTCCACGTGGGCGTCGTACCACTGGTCGAGGCCGGCTTGCTCGCCGACGAACATCGCCTTCAGCCCGGTCAACCGTTCGGCCACCTCGCACAGCATCTGGATCGGCGCCTCGTCCTCCTCCAGCTCAGGCCCCCAGCGCCCGACCACCAGCGCCTCGACGGAGGCGGGCGGCACCGTGTCGAGGAAACCCTCGAAAACCGCCCGGAAGATCGGATGGGTGCGATCGCCTTCGAACTCGGCCAGCACTTCCCATTCTTCGCCTGAATCGTCATCCGCCCGGGGGCCGATGCTGATCCTCCAGGCCACGGTCTCGTCGGACTGCGGGCCATCCGGTTCGTCGCCCCCGAAATCGACGACGGCGCGACCGGCGAAGGCGGTGGGAGACTCGGCGCCGTCCGGGTAATTCCGGTAGTGCCCCGCGTAGGTCCAGCTCATTGGCGCTCCTGTCCCAGGACTGTCGGGCCGCCGCTCCGTCGGCGGCCGGCCGGGGCGACCCTATCGATCGGCCTTGCCGCCTGACTCGACGTTGATCGTCTCGTTGTCTCGCCGGCCTATGTCTACTGGGCGCCGGGTCAAGGAATGGCTGCACCAGGGCCGGCCAGCTGCCGGCGGGTCTGAACGAGCAGCTCTGGGACCGCGCGGCGGGACAGGGAAAGCGCCTTGCGCGCGATGCGGCGGCCGTCACGCGTCCGACCGGCGGCGCTCAGCACGAGCGCGTGTGCCGTGAGCGCCGAGAGCAGCGCCGGGGTGTAGGCCAGGGCGTCCTGCCTGGCCGCTGACTGTGTCACCTGGACCATCCGCCCGCTGCTGGAGATCGCTTCATCAGGATCCGTCCGGCAAAGGATCTTCGCGTGGGTACCGCTGACGCGTGCCAGGAGGTGGAGATACTCACCGCGATACAGGTTGATCAGCCGCTCGCAGCACTCGACCGCCTCCTGCGCGTCCGCGAGTGCGTCCTGCTCTCGACCGGCGGCCAGCTCGCAGATGGCGCGGATGTCCAGGACGCCGGCCAGGGCGGGCAGGTAGCGGTGGTCGTCGCGCGCGCTGATCGTACGTAACGCCGTCAGGGCCTCCTGGCTCGCCGCCAGGGCCTCGTCGTGCCGCGCTGCGACACTGAGCAGGCTTGCGCGGGTGGCGAGGGTCATGGCCACGTCACGCTCGTAGTCGGGACCGCCGCGCCACTGGCCGAGGCCCTCCCTGCGGATCCGCAGAGCCTCGGCGTTCACGTCAAGGGCCTCCTGGACCCGCCCGGCCAGCTGGAGCATGCCCAGGTGCGCGTCGAGTGCCTCGGCGAAGTCGTCGAGACGCTCGCGGCGGCGGTCGGGGTCGCCGTCCAGCAGGCTGCGATGATGCCCGATCCGTTCGGCGCTCGCCTTCAGTGCCTGTTCGACCCGGCCCGCGCCGAGCAGGGCCCTGGCGTGCCGGTCCAGGGCGGTGGCCAGCTGAGGCAGGTAGCGCTCGGGGTCGGCCTCGGAAGGGGCGCGCAGGGAGTCGGCCGTGGCGGCGAGCTTGCGGATCCGCCACCACTTCCAGATCGGCCGCAGGAGCCAGCCGAGACCGATGATCACGGCGAACGGCAGCACCGTCGCCCAGCCCGGCCACACGATGAAGGAGATCAGTGCGGTACCGGCCACCAGTCCCAGGAGGACCGTGACCGCGCAAGATCGCATCATGACGACCAGTGTGACGCCCGGCGACCAAAGCGCAATCCCGGGCTCAGGCGCAGCGGCCCCCCCGATGTTCGCGGGGGGCCGCCGCCTCTCCTGGCGGTCCGAAGGGACCGGTCGGCTACGCCCAGGGGCGGGGGAAGGCGTCGCCGTCCAACCGCTCGCCCGCGGCGAGTCCGAGAGGATCGGTCACGACGTGCCCGGCCCCGCTGTAGCGGGTCGCCTCGTCCATGTAGATGGTGACGTGCGCGAGCCGGGCCTGGTCGGTACGGTTGGGCAGCGCCATGTGGCCGGTGTAGCCGCTGTGGAAGGTGCAGTCGCCCGCGCGGAGCGGCACGGTGACTCGGGGGATCCAGCGCAGGGACGGGTCCGCCTCGAACAGGTCCTCCTCCTCGTGGAGGTCCTGCGGACGCAGGCCGTCGCGATCCTGGGTGCCGGGCAGGAAGGTCATGCAGCCCCGCTCCGGAGGAACGTCCACCAGCGCGATCCACGCCGACAGCGGGAGCCGGTCCCCCGTGTGCGGCCAGTACGGACGATCCTGGTGGAACTCCGTGGCCGCGTTGTTGTGCGGCTCCTTGACCAGCATCTGGTCGTGCCAGAGCCGCAGCGAGAACCCGGCGAGCTGTTCGGCGATCCGGCCGATCCGCGGGTCGAACGTGAGCTCCCGCAGCGTCTGGTCGCGTTGCCAGACGTTGACCAGCTGGCTGAAGGTGCCCTGCTTCTCCAGGCTCTCCGCGCGGTGCGCCTCCAGGAACGCCTCGGCGCCGGCCCGGAAGCGCTCGACCTGGCCGGGCTCGAGCACGCCCCTTACTCGGACGAAACCGTTTTCGCGGTAGGCCGCCACCAGCTCGTCCGGCACCCGGCCATCGGCGCCGACGTCGCTGACGAACTGCTCGGTCGTGGTCGTTGCCATCGCTGACCTCCAGGGTTTCTTGCTGTTGGGATACCGCAAGCCTCGTCGAGACGTGCCGCCACGGGCTAGGCCGATCCCGGCGATTAGTCGTACGATCCCGACATGCCTGCCATGCTGCACGAGCACGCGCTGTTCGCCGGGGGCCCGGTCCTGGCAGGTGTTCACCACCTGAACCCCGACATCGAGCCGCACGCGCACGACTTCCTCGAGATCGCCGTGATCGGACCCGGCCACGGCCGGCACATGACCAGCCGGGGCGAGCACCCGCTGCGGCGCGGGCAGGTCGTCGTGCTCCGCCCCGGCGCGTGGCACGGGTTCCGCGACTGCACCGACCTGACCGTCGCGAACTGCTGCCTGTCCGCCCAGGCGCTACGGGGCGAGTTGGCGGCGCTGTACGACATCCCGATGCTGCGCCGGATGTTGTGGACCGACCCGGTGGCCTCCGGCACGCACGGCGTGGCGATCACGACCGTCGATCCGGCCGCCGCCGAAGAGGCCATCGCGGAGATCGGTCTGCTCGAACGGGACCTCGCCGCCGAGCGGCGCCGGCCGGGCCGGGTGCTGGGCCGCCTGGTCACCGTGCTCGGCGTCCTGGCCGACGGCCGCGACCCCGAGTGGCAGCCGCTCGAATCCACCGTCCACCCCGCCGTCGCCGCCGTCATCGCCCGGCTCGAGGCAGCGCCCGCCGATCCGTGGAGGCTGGATGAGCTGGCCCGGTCGGTCAACCTGGATCCCGCGTATCTCGGACGGCTGTTCAGGCAGTACGTCGGGCTGACGCCGCTCGGCTTCCTGGCCCGGCTGCGGGCCGAGCGCGCCGCCACGTTGCTGGCACACTCGACCCTGCCGACCGCCCGGGTCGGCGCCGCCGTCGGCTGGGACGATCCGACGTACTTCGCCCGCCGCTTCCGGGCGCTGGTCGGGCTGACCCCCACCGAGTACCGGCGGCGCAGCCGATCAGCCGCCCATGCTCAGCTCGGCGGCCCGGCCGAGCGGCCGAGTTCCTGACCCCAAGGAGGCCCGCACCCACCTGGACCGTAGCGTCACCCGATCGGCGAGGGCGGCTAACCTCGCCGGTGCCAGCGCAGCCAGGCGGCCTGGCCGCCGTCGATGAGGATGTCGGCGCCGGTGATGTAGAGCGACCCCGGTCCGGTCAGGAACGCCACCACTTCGGCGATCTCGGCGGGCGTGCCGGTTCGGCCGGTGCCGCAGGCGTCCAGCATCGCCATCATGTGGTGGCCGGAGGAGGACTCCGCCTCGGACCTGGCCATCGCGGTGGAGATCACCCCGGGGCTGACCGTGTTGACGCGGGCGCCGCGCCGGTTCCACGCCAGGGCCGCGGCCTGGGCGCGGACCTGGTTGCCGCGTTTGGCGAGGATGTACGCGGCCGTCGCGTCCTCCCCCACCGTGGCGATCACTTCGAGGGAGAGCAGGTCGCCGGTGGGCGCGGTGGCAAGGGCCCGCTCGTCCTCGTGGCTCAGGCTCGCGTAGTGGCCCGCCATGCTGGCCACGCAGACCAGCGAGGTCCCCCTGGTGGCGACCGTCTCGAACGCGTCGATGACGTGCGCGGTGCCGGCCAGGTCGACCTGCATGATCTTCTGCACCGTCGAGGTGGCCGCGGAGACGCCGGCGGTGTGGACGACCGCGGCGACGCGTCCCTCGGCGGCCGCGGCGGCGGCGAGCTCGGCCACCGACCGGGCGTCGGAGACGTCGGTGAGGTGCCCCTTGGCGTCGTACCCTTCGGCGCGCAGGGCGGCGACGGCCCGGTCCAGGGCGTCGGGGAAGGCGTCGGCCAGGATCAGCGTGCGGCCGCTGCCGATGCGACGGGCGACGGCCGTGCCCATGCCGCCGGCGCCGGTGACGACCACGACGTCGGGTTCGGTCATCGCCGCTCCACCAGGCGGATGGCGGCGGCCGGGCAGACGGCGGCCGCCTCGCGTACCTCGTCGTGATGCTCCGGTCCGGGCTCGGCGTCGAGGAGTACGGCGACGCCGTCGTCATCCCGCTGGTCGAAGACGGCGGGGGCGACCATCGCGCACTGCCCGGCGGCCACGCACTTGGGCTCGTCGAACTCCACTCGCATGCTCATCCCCCTCACCACGTCACCGGCAGCGACCTGAGGCCGTACGCGACGCCTTCCATCGCGAACTCGACCTGCTCGAACGGCACCGCCAGCGCGAGAGTCGGCACGCGCCGGTAGAGGGTGCCGTACACGACCTGCAACTCCACCCGGGCCAGCGACTGGCCCAGGCACTGGTGGGCGCCGTAACCGAAGGCGTGATGCTGTCGGGCGGGCCGGCTCAGGTCGAGGCGGTCGGGGTCAGGGAACTGCTCGGCGTCCCAGTTCGCGCCGGCCAGGTCGAAGATGACGCCGTCGCCGGCCTTGATGGTCCTGCCGTGCAGCTCGATGTCCTCGTTCGCGATGCGGCGGATGCCGCTGTGCACGATGGTCAGGTAGCGCAGCAGTTCCTCGACGGCGTTGGCCACGAACTTCGGGTCGTCGCTGTTCTCGCGCAGCAGGGTCAGTTGCTCCGGGTTCCGCAGCAACGCGAGCGTGCCCAGCGAGATCATGTTGGCGCTGGTCTCGTGGCCCGCGATGAGGATGGCGCTGGCCATGGTGATGGCCTCCTGCCGGGTCATCTCCCCCGCCTCGACCCGCCCGGCCATCTCGGACAGCACGTCGTCGCCCGGCTCGGCCGTCTTCCGGTCGAACAGGGCGCTGAGGTATCCGCCCAGAACGCGGCCGGCCTCCTGGGCCTGCTCAGGCGTCGACTCGTGGCTGACCAGCGTGTGGCTGTTGGTCTGGAACAGCTCGTGATCCTCGTACGGCGCACCGAGGATCTCGGTGATGACCACGGTCGGCACCGGAAGCCCGAGCGCCTGGACGAGATCGACCGGGTTCGGGCCGGCGAGCAGGTGGTCGATGAGGCCGTCGAGGACCTCCTGGATGCGGGGCCGCAGCGCCTCGACCCGCTTGACCATGAACGGCGCGTTGACGGTGCGGCGCAACCGGGTGTGCTCCGGCGGGTCCGTGTTCGTGATCAGCGCCGGGTGGTGCGGGGCGGACGCCGCGCGACTGCGGGTCATGTGCGGGTAGCCGGGCCGCTTCTCGTCGATGCTCAGGCGCGGATCGTTGAGCAGCGCCCGCTGGTCGGCGTGCCGGGTGATGAACCAGGGCGTGCTGCCGTCCCAGATGCGTACCTTGCCTACCGGGTCTTCCCGGGTCATGCCGCGCACCGCGGGAGCGGGCGCGAAGGGACAGGCCGATTCCCGGGTCATCGGGTAGTCGGGCACGGAGGTCGTTCCAGACATGGGTCTCCTCGAGGGATCGTCGCCACGGTCCCGCAGCCGGGATCACCCTTGTGGCGCGAAGACGATAAACCCATGCAAACAGGCCAACCTGACGGGGCCCGGACGGCAACCTGACAAAAGCCAGACGTGGCGCAGATCACATCGGGGCCGGGTCTCCCAGCCAGTAGCCGAAGCCGCGCCTGGTGTGGATCAGCGCCGGCGAGGTCTCGTCGACCTTCTGGCGCAGCCGGGACACCAGACGCTCGATGGCGTTGAGCTCCCGGGGCTCGTCCCAAACGTGCAGGGCGAGTTGTTCCTTGGACAGGACGCGACCGGCGTTGAGGAGCAGATGGCGGAGCAGCCGGTATTCGGCCGGGGTCACCTCCAGCCGCCGCTCGCCTCGCCAGGCCTGGTAGACGATCTCGTCCAGGACGAGGTCACCATGTCGCAGCACGGAGGCCCGCGGTGCCGCCTGCCTCCCCCGCAGCAGCACCTGCACCCGGGCCAGGAGCTCGGCGTCCCGGCAGGGCTTGGTGACGTAGTCCTCCACCTCGATGCCCACCTCGGGCAGCAGCGGCTCCAGCGCGTCGCAGGTGGTCATGCAGATGATGGGCGGCCGCGCCACGAGGCGCGGCCGGTTGCGGGCGAGGTCGTGCAGGTCAGGAATGTCGACGTCGACGACCAGCAGGTCGAAATGCCGGTCACCGAGCTCGGCCATCGCGGCGGCGCCGGTCGCCACCGACGTGACCTGGTGACCGGCCGCCGCGAGCCGCGCGGCCAGCGATTCGCGCGAACCCGGGTCCGGAACGATCAGGAGCAGGCGGTGGCCGGGCGACGGCGCCTCCCGCGTCCTGACGTCTCTGTACGTGTCAACGCTCTCTCCTCGGAGCGACATCACCCTCCCCGGATCCGCGTGCAAAGCGTCGTCGTGCGGCGGGCACGCCCGCCCTCGGACAGGCTACGCGCTCGCGCGCTCCCTGGCACCCGCAGGCGGCCCGCACCGGACGACGTTATCGGCGCGGACAGAGGCGGTGGCGGGCGAGCGCGTCGTAGAACGGTTGGTGGTGCTCGGCGATGCGGCGCAGGTGCTCGTTGGTGTCGGGCGTCTCGCGCCGCCCGGGCGTCTTGGCCACCAGCCCGCTGCTCTCGGCCACCTCCGCGTGCCACCGGTCCGTACGCCGCCAGTTCGCCTGCTGACCGGGATCCCAGCGCATCGCCTCGGGCATGAACTCGAGCCCGACCCGCTCGCAGTAGCCCCGGACTGTCGCCTCCGGGTCGGCCACGAGATCGTCGCCGTCGATCACCAGGGGGACCTCGCCGGTGGCCGACCGCACGGCGTCGAAGATGGCGTGCAGGTATTCGAACCCGTACTCGTCCTGGGTGGCCTCGGGGTTGATGGCGTAGTGCGAGGCTATCGCGCTCCGCGGCTCCCGGATCATGAACGTGTTGATGACCTCGCTGAACAGGCGCCCGTCTTCGAGCAGCGGCGCGTACGTGTAGTCGGAGGTGTCCTTGGCGAACACCCGGCGCCCGCCGGCGTTGACCTCGAGCATCGCGTCGAGCAGCTCGATCGCCGACGTGACGCGCCGGCCCGTGAGCTCGAAGTGGCCGTCCACCTGCAGGTACGAGAACGGCTCGTGGACCACTTCGAGATCGCCGCGCTCGAGCATGATGCGCAGGAACGCGGTGGAGCGCGACCGGGGCACGGCCCACAGCAGGATGGGCTTCGGCGCGGCGCTCATTGCGACCACGCCGTGGGCCGGCGGTCCCAGCGGTGTTCGCGCAACTGCGCCATCAGCTCTTCGCTCAGCGGTTCGGCCTCGCTGGTGGCGATGTTGGTCCGTACGTGCGTGAGGTGACGCATGCCGGGGATCACGGTGGCGATGTCGGGGTTCTGGAGGATGAAGCGCAGGGCGAGTTCGGGCATGGTCATGCCTTCGGGCACGATCCGCGCCAGCCGTTCGGCGCGCTCGACGCTCGCGACGAGGTTGTCGGGGACGAAGTAGGTGTTGCGCCAGTCGCCTTCGGGCCAGCGGGTCTGGCGGGTGAGGGTGCCGGTGAGGGTGCCTTCGTCGAAGGGCACCCGTGCGATCACCGCGACGTCCAGCTCGCGGCATGCCGGGAACAGCTCGTCCTCGGGGGCCTGGTCGAAGATGTTGTAGATGACCTGCACCGCGTCGATCAGTCCGGTGTTCAGGGTCCGCAGGACGTTCCAGGGCTCCCATCGGTTGACGCTGATGCCGACGCCTTTGATCAGCCCGCGCTCCTTCATCTGGATGACGGCGTCCTGCCAGGCCGCGTCGTGCGCCCAGTCGTCCTCCCAGACATGGAACTGGAACAGGTCGACGGACGGCGTGCCCAGCCCTTCGAGACTGCGGTGCAGGTATTCCCAGAGATGGTCCGGCGGGTACACCTCGGACAGTTTGGAGTCGCGGGTGGACGGCCAGGCGCGATCCTTCGGCGGGGGCTTGGTCGCGATGTGGAGGCGGCGATCCGGGTGCCGCTTGACCAGCCGCCCGAGCATCCTTTCGCTGCGTCCGCGGCCGTAGATCCAGGCGGTGTCGAAGTAGTCGCACCCGAGCCGCACGGCCTCGTCCAGCGCGGTGTCGCCGGTCTCGTCGTCGGCGCCGGTCCATCCGCCCTCGCCGCCGGCTATGCCCCACATCCCGTAACCCACGTCGCCGACCATCCAGCCCAACCGGCCGAATCGACGCTCACGCATCACTTCCTCCTTTCACGCCTCAACGGCGACTTCCTAGCTCCAGCGGTTGCCGCCCGAGCCGAACCGCGTCTGCCGCGCCACGGGGCCGACGGCCTTCATCCGCTCGACCTGGACGAGGCCCCGGTGGACGGACAGGGTCACGCTGCCGCCGACCTCGCCGACGAGCCGGTCGATCCCGTCTCGCGCGGCGTGCGCGGCGGGTTCGAGCCAGCGCGCCTCATACATGGCGGCCCCCAGGACGGCGGCCAGCCGATCATAGAGTTCGCGGCCCGCCGCATCGAGGCTGGCCTGCAGGATGCGGGTCCACGCGCGTTCGAGCAGCTCCAGGCCGGGCGCCTCGTAAATGCCCCGGCAGGCCGTGCCGATGATGCGCCGCTCGACCACGTCGCGAAGCCAGATACCGTGCCGCGCGCCGATCTCGTTGGCCAGCGTCATCCACTCGACCGGGTCGGGGCCGCTGCCGTTGACGTCGGCGACCCGTCCGTCGAGGAAGGTGACCGTGACGGTCTCGGGCTCGGCCGGGCTCTGCCCGGGCCAGTTGCTCCACCGCGGCTGGAGCCGGGTGACCGGGGTTTCGAGGTCTTCCAGCTCGGCCGACTCGTGCGAGATGCCGGCGAGGTTGGCATCGGTGGACCGCTCGGCGCTGCTGCCCGGGTCGAGATGCAGCCCATGCTCGGCGACGGCCGCGAGCATGGCCTCGCGATCGGGGAACCGTTCGAGCGCCTGCGGATTCGTCCACGGCTCGATGAGGGACAGCTCCGGTGCGACGTGGGCGCCGTAACGCGCGAAGCGGCGCTGGTCGTTGCCCCCGCCGACACAGCCGTGCGTGAACGTCCGGCATCCGTCGGCCCGCATCCGCGGCGTGAGCTCGCTGACGAGCACGAAGCGCGCCGCGCCGGTCGTGTTCCAGTAGCCGCCGTCGTGGCGGGCCCGGTACCGCAGCAGATCCGACGCCACGGCGGCGATCGATGATCCCGCTGTCGCCCGGCGAGCGGCCGCTGCTGCGCCAGGTACGCTTCCGCACCCTCGGCTGCTACCCGCTGACCGCGGCCGTCGAGTCGAAGGCCGAGAACCTCGACGAGGTCATCGACGAGATGCGGCTCGACCGGAGGTCCGAACGCGCCGGCCGGCTCATCGACGGCGAGGGCGGCACATCCATGGAGAGCAAGAAGTCGGAGGGGTACTTCTGATGATTTCGGTGCTTCGAGTGGTCGCCTGTGGCTCGGTCGACGACGGCAAGTCCACCCTCATCGGTCGGCTGCTCGCCAACACCGGCAGCGCCACCGAGGACCGGCTCGACTACGCGCGGCGGACCAGGCGCGGCGGTTCCACGATTCCGCCCGGAGCGGTCGACTATTCGCTGCTGACCGACGGGTTGGAGGCGGAGCACGAGCAGGACATCACCATCGACGTCGCCCACCTCTTCCTGGACCTGCCGTCCGGGCGCCGGGTGATCATCGCCGACGCGCCGGGACACGAGCAGTACACGCGCAACATGGCGGTCGCGGCGTCCACCGCGGACGTCGCCGTGTTACTCGTCGACGCCACCAAAGGGGTCCGCGAGCAGACCCATCGGCACCTGGCGATCTGCGCGCTGATGGGCGTGCGGGCCGTCATCGCGGTGGTCAACAAGCTCGACGTTGTGGGCTACGACCGGGCGGCGTTCGAGCAGCTCGCGAGCGAGGTGCTGTCGGCGGCGAACGGCCTCGACATGGCGGCGAGCGTGATCCCGGCCAGCGCACTCGATGGGGACAACGTCGTCGACCCGTCACCGAACCTCCCCTGGTACGAGGGGCCGACGCTGCTCGGCGCGCTGTCCGCCTGGGAGCCGCCCGATGGGCGGGTCGCGGACCGTGCCCGCCGTGGTCACGACCGTGCGCGGCCGGATGGACGTGGTGTCCGGCAAGCAGTTCGCCGCGCGTACGCTCGGCCTCAACGACATCGGCACGGTCGAGCTGACCACCGACACCCCGATCTGCCTGGACGGCTACCTGACGTGCCGGGACACGGGCAGCTTCCTGCTCGTGGACCGGGTCAGCAAGGAGACCGTGGCGGCCGGCATGGTCCGGCATGCGCTGCGGCGGGGCCGCAACGTCGTTCCACACACCTACACCGTCAACCGCGGCGCCAGGCAGCGGCTGAAGGGGCAGCGGGCCAAGGTGCTGTGGCTGACCGGCCTGCCCGGCGCCGGCAAGTCGACGATCGCCAACGCGCTGGAGCGGCGGCTCCACGCCATGGGACTGCACACGTACGTGCTCGACGGCGACAACGTCCGAAGCGGGCTGAACAAGGACCTCGGGTTCACCCCGGAGGATCGCGCGGAGAACGTGCGCCGGGTCGCCGAGCTGACCCGCATCCTGCTGGACGCCGGGCTGATCGTGATCGTCGCGCTGGTCTCGCCGTTCCGGACGGACCGGGCGGTGGCCAAGAACCTGTTCCAGCCGGGCGACTTCGCGGAGGTCTGGGTGGACACCCCGGCCGAGGTGTGCGCGCGCCGGGACCCGAAGGGCCTGTACGCCCAGGCGAAGGCCGGCACGCTGCCGAACCTGACCGGCCTCGGCCAGGCCTACGAGCCGCCGGAGTACGCCGACCTGGTGGTCGACGGCGCCGGTTCGCTCGATGACGCGACAGACGAGCTGTGCGCTCTTCTGCGTGATTGAGCCTGCTCGCGCAGCTCAGCCGCCACAGGCACCTTCAGAGCCCTTCGGCCTTACGGGCGTGCTCACCGTGACCGCGGCCCACCCCGAGGGCGCGTTCCGCGCGCGGACCTCACTCCGGGCCTGGGAATCAGGAGAACCCCTGGCATTTCACCCGACCCCCAGGCCGTCCCCCGGCCTTGCTAGATTGCGGCCTTGTCCAGAATGGCGGCCACCTCATCGGCCCTGAACAGGAACCCCACGTGTGACGTGTCCAGCGTGTGCACGTCGTACGGGTTGCCGGGCGTCAGGGCGTCCGCTTCGGCGATCAGCCGGTCCTGCATGGCGACTGGGAGGGATCGGTCGCCGGTGAGGCGGATGTAGGTGCGGGCGATCGTGCCCCAGGTGCCGGCCTGGACGCGGGCGTCGGCCGTCATCACCGCGATCGATTCGTCCGGCTGCAGGATGTTGAGGAAGGCACGGAACCGCTCGTCGCTGACGTCCGCCATGGTCGCGGCCTTGAGCGCGTCGAGAAGTTCCACGTCCGCGGTGCGGTAGTTGGCCCGGCCGACACCGAGCTGAGCGGGGTCGCCGACGTTGAACGCGGCCAGCGGGCCCATCAGGTTGCCGGCGAACTCGGGCTCCTGCATGTACTCGATCGGGTTGGAGCGCTGCACGCACGCCCAGGCGGAGATGTAGACGAGCCGGTTCACCAGCTCGGGGATCGCGTTGCCCACGCCGGTGATGGTCACGCCGCCGAGGCTGGCCGCCACCAGCACCACGGGCCCGTGCTCCGCCACGCGTCGGACCACGTCGACGACGGCGTCGACGTTGTGCTGCAGGGTGACCCCGGCCAGCGTGGACGGTTCGACCGCCCACGTGTCGAGGTCCTGGGGGGCCTGGTAGGCGAGCGGGTACTGCGCGTCGAGGCCATGTCCCGGCAGATCGACGGCGAAGCTGCGGTGACCGAGCAACGCCAGCTCGCGCTGGACGGGAGCCCACATGAAAGAACTGGCGCCGGAGCCGTGGACCAGCACGAACGTAGGCGACGACGAGCGGTTGGAGTTTGATCTCATGAAGAACAGTCCGTTTCGATGGAAGGCACGGTGAACATGCCTGCATTGCCGAAGGCGGCGTGCGGCTGCCGGGCGAGAACACGGCAGGACAAGCCTTGACCGTGGGTGCACCGCTTGTGTGTGCCACAGCGCCTATCTGCGGGATCGCCTCAACTGGCGCCGGCCGCTGAACGACCGGCGGGCAGACCGCTTCAGCTGTTACGAAGCCGGATGAACTTCTGGATCATGCCTGACAGCGTAGCAGGGAGCGACGCCGCGCATACGTCTCGGGCTGAGCCGGAGGCGTTGCCGCAGCGCCATCTCGCCAGTGGACGGCTCGTCCACGATCGGGCCCCGTTCACCTGCGCGGCGGGCGACCCTGGCGCCCGTACGGTGACCGCGGGAGCGACGGTGGTGCGAGGTAGGGCGGTTCCGGTTCTTCACGCCGTCGCCAGACGCAGCCGGCCGAGAGCTTCGTGAGGCGCCACCGGGTGGCGATTTGAAAGTTTCACGCCGCATTGACACCCGGAAAGCGCTTTCCTACGGTGTGGGTCATCCCCGACTCGGAGGCCGGAGCCGGACCCCGGCGGCCGACCTGACCCTGCAACAAGCCCGATGCCGCGGCGGCGGCCGCGCAGAGAAGATCGCTCCCGTTGTTCGAAGGAGAAGGTGAAACGAGGATGAGACGAGCAGTCGCGTTACGACTCCAGGTGGTGCTGGCCGCGGTGGCCATCGCGGCCGCGGCCGGTGTGGCCTTACCAGTGCTGCAGGCATCAGCGGCGGCCGGCGGCGCCAGCGGCTACGCGAGCGCCAACGGCGGAACCACCGGTGGCGCAGGCGGGCAGACGGTGAGGGCCACCACGGGGACCGCGATTCATGCGGCCCTGTGCAACCGGGCCAGCAGCAGCACCCCGATCATCATCGAGGTCTCAGGGACCATCAACCACGGCAACACCACCAAGGTCTCGGGCGGAAGCTGCAACACCGCCGCCGACGTGATCGAACTCAAGCAGATCAGCAACGTCACGATCATCGGGGTCGGCAGCGGGGCCGTCTTCGACCAGCTGGGCATCCACATCCGCGAAGCCCGCAACATCATCATCCGCAACGTGACCATCCGCAACGTCAAGAAGTCGGGCTCGCCCACCTCCAACGGCGGTGACGCCATCGGCATGGAGAGCAGCGTCCGCAACGTCTGGGTCGATCACGTCACCCTGGAGGCCTCGGGCGGAGAGGCAGAGGGCTTCGACGGCCTCTTCGACATGAAGAACGACACCCAGTACGTGACCCTGTCCTACAGCATCCTGCGCAACTCCGGCCGCGGCGGGCTCATCGGATCCAGCGAGAGCGACCGCTCGAACGGCTACATCACCTTCCACCACAACCTGTACGAGAACATCGACTCCCGCACACCCCTGCTGCGTGGTGGCATCGCCCACATCTACAACAACTCCTACGTGAGCCTCCACGAGTCGGGTATCAACTCCCGGGCCGGCGCCCGCGCCAAAGTGGAGAACAACTACTTCAAGAACTCCAAGGACGTCCTCGGCACCTTCTACACCAGCGAGGCCGGCTACTGGCAGGTCGGCGGCAACATCTTCGACAACGTGACCTGGTCCGCCCCGGGCAGCGAGAACAACCCCGCCGGACCCAACCCGCAATCCAACACCACCGTCAGCATCCCCTACTCCTACAGCCTCGACGGGGCGAGCTGCGTGCCGAGCCTCGTCCTCCAGACGGCCGGCGCCAACAAGGGCCTGCAGGAGTCGAACGGCAGCTGCACGCCGCAGACGCCGACGGCCACACCGACACCGACCGTCAGCCCCACGCCGTCACCCACCCCTCCGCCCGGCGGGACCAACCTCAGCCTTGGAGCCGGCTCCGACGGCTCCAGCAAGGCCGACGGGACCAGCTACGGCAACGTGCGGGACGGCAACATGAGCACCTTCTGGTCGCCGGCCGGCTCGACCGGCGACATCTCGATCAAGTGGAGCTCCGCCACCACGGTCTCCAGGGTCGTCATCCGTGAGGCGTCCGGCTCCGAGGGCGGCATCGGAGCCTGGCAGCTCATCAACGCCGGCACCGGAGCGGTCCTGAAGTCCGGCAGCGGCACGGGCTCCATCACCTTCACGCCGACCTCACTCAGCAAGATCACTTTCAGGATCACCAGCTCGGCGGGCACGCCGAAGGTCGCCGAGTTCGAGACCTACGCGGGGTAGCGGCTCCGCTCCGTCCGCCCGGGGACGAAGGCGGGGCCGTCAGACGGACGACCCCGCCCCGTCTCCTTGTGGAGGTGCCGGCTGGTGCAGCAGGTCACGGGTTCGATCCAGCACGGAGTGGTCGTCGCTCCGGTGCCGATCACGCCTTCCCGTCGCGTTCGGGGTGGATGGCGTCGGTGTGCTCGGTGTGGGCGAGAGCCAGGTCGAGCAGCATCCGTACGTGCGGGTCTTCCAGCCGGTAGTAGGCCATCCGGCCGGAACGGCGGGCGGCCACGATGCGGTGCGCGCGCAGCAACCGCAGAGCGTGGGAGACAGCCGATTCGCTCTGGCCGGTCACCGCGGCCAGATCGCACACGCACAACTCGCCGTCCAGCAGTGCCACCAGCAGTCTCAACCGGTTCGGATCCGACAGCAGCCCGAAGATGTCCGCGGTGTCAGTGAGGTCCTCGGCGGCCGGCATCCGCTCGTATACGGCGGCCACCCGTTCACCGTCGACCACCTTGACCGTGCAACCGTCTATTGCCAACACGCCATCATCTGAAGAACCGTTCACATGAATAGTTTGTCGGCATTACGACAAATGTCAATGACGTCATGTTCGAGCAGGTGACACCGCGCGGGGGCGGTCGTGGGACACGGTGGCGTGTCCCACGAGTACGGAGTTCGTTCATGTCCGAACCTTCGGGTCATGACAGGAGGAAACCGGCGCCGCGGGCTCGGCCGTGTCACTGTCACCACCGGCCGTCTCATCAGGTCGGCGGGCGTGATGGGTGGGGCCGTGCGGGTCGGCGCAGTGCTGTACGAGCCGACGTAGGGCGCCGTCGTCGTCGAAGGCGTGGCTGTCGGGTGTGGCGTGGTCGACCTGCAGGGTGGTGTGTTCGATGCCGTGCTGGTCCTGCAGCAGGTTCTCAACTGCAAGACGTGCGGCGTGGCAGTCGGCGCCGGGGGTGACCAGCACGTGTGCCGAGAGGGCGGCGTATCCGGAGGTGACCTCCCAGATGTGGAGGTCGTGTACTTCGACGATGGTGTCGAGGGTGGCGATCTGGCGGCCGATCTGGGTGGGGTTCATGTCGGCGGGGGCGGCTTCCATGAAGACGCGTCCGGCGTCGCGGACCAGGCCCCATCCGGCTTTGAGCATGAGGGTGGCGACGATGAGGGCGGCGATGGCGTCGGCGCGGGTCCAGTCGGTGAGCCAGACGACGAGGCCGGCCAGGGTGGTGGCGATGAAGGCGTAGAGGT
>NZ_JBFAWA010000058.1:0-63879 GCF_040680035.1 Nonomuraea sp. NPDC052116
GGCATGGCGGGTTCTTGTATGACGCGGCGGAGTTCGATTCGGGATTTTTCGGGATTTCGCCGCGTGAGGCGTTGGCGATGGATCCGCAGCAGCGGTTGCTGCTCGAAACGTCGTGGGAGGCGGTTGAGCGGGCGGGGATCGATCCGACGGGGTTGCGGGGCAGTCGGACGGGTGTGTTCGCGGGTGTGATGTATCACGACTACGGGCTGGGGACTCCGGCGAACACCAGTGGCGGGAGTCTGGTGTCGGGCAGGGTCTCCTACACGTTGGGGCTGGAGGGCCCGGCGGTGACTGTGGACACCGCCTGCTCGTCGTCGTTGGTGGCGTTGCATTGGGCTGCTCAGGCGTTGCGGTCCGGTGAGTGTGATCTGGCGCTGGCCGGTGGTGTGACGGTGATGTCGACGCCGGGGATGTTCATCGAGTTTTCGCGGCAGCGGGGGCTGGCGGCGGATGGGCGGTGCAAGGCGTTCTCGGCCTCGGCGGACGGCACGGGCTGGGGTGAGGGTGTCGGTGTGCTGCTGGTGGAGCGCCTGTCGGACGCTCAGCGCAACGGTCACCAGGTGCTGGCGGTCCTCAAGGGCTCGGCGATCAATCAAGACGGTGCGAGCAACGGGATCACAGCGCCGAACGGTCCTTCCCAGCAGCGGGTGATCCGCCAGGCGCTGGCGAACGCCGGGTTGTCGGCCGCTGATGTGGATGTGGTCGAGGCGCACGGGACTGGTACGACGCTGGGGGACCCGATCGAAGCGCAGGCTTTGATCGCGACGTATGGCCAGGAGCGGGACCAGCCGCTCTGGCTGGGATCGCTGAAGTCCAACTTCGGTCACACGCAGGCCGCCTCCGGTGTGGGTGGCGTGATCAAGATGGTCATGGCCATGCAGAACGGCTTCATGCCCCGGACCTTGCACGTGGACGAGCCGTCGCCGCACGTGGACTGGTCGGCCGGTGCCGTTGAGCTGCTGACCAACGCGCAGCCGTGGGAGCAGAACGGGCATGCCCGTCGTGCGGCGGTCTCCTCGTTCGGGATCAGCGGCACCAATGCTCATGTGATCATCGAGCAGGGGCCGGGCGTGGAGGAGCAGCCGGAGCCTGTTGACGAGCCGCGGGTGGTTCCGTGGCTGGTGTCGGCCAAGGACCCGCAGGCGCTTCAAGCTCAGGCGTCTCGACTGGCGTCGTGGCTGGAGGAGCGGCCGGAGCTGAAGACGGCCGATGCGGCTTGGTCGTTGGCCACGGGGCGGGCGGTTCTGGAGCAGCGTGCGGTGGTGGTGGGCGCTGACCGTGACGAGCTGCTGGCGGGGTTGCGGGCGGTGGCTGAGGGTTCCTCGGAGGTGGCGGCTGGCGGTCGGCTGGCGTTGCTGTTCGCCGGTCAGGGCAGTCAGCGGGTCGGGATGGGCCGCGAGCTCGCAGAGGCGTTCCCGGTGTTCGCTGAGACGCTGGAGGAGATCAACCAACTGCTGCCAGTCCGCGAGGTCATGTTCAACGACCCAGACGGGGTGTTGAACGAGACCGGCATGACCCAGCCCGCGTTGTTCGCCTTCGAGGTCGCGCTGTATCGGCTGCTGGAGTCCTTCGGTATCCGCGCCGATGTATTGGTCGGGCACTCGATCGGGGAGATCGCCGCCGCTCACGTGGCCGGGGTGTTCTCGCTGGCCGATGCATGCGCCCTGGTGGCGGCCCGGGCCCGGCTGATGCAGGCCCTGCCGACCGGCGGGGCGATGCTCGCGATCGCGGCGCCCGAGGCGGAGGTTCTGCCCCTGCTGGAGGGCCAGGTCGGGATCGCGGCGGTCAATGGCCCGGCAGCGGTGGTGATCTCCGGCGACACCGAGGCGATCGCGGAGATCGAGGGCCGGGTGAGCGTTCGGACGCGCAGGTTGCGGGTCTCGCACGCTTTCCACTCGCCATTGATGGAGCCGATGCTGGCCGACTTCGAGCAGGCCATCGCCGGTCTGACCTACCACGAACCCACTCTTGCGATCGTTTCCAACCTCACCGGCCGCCTGGCCGAGCCGGGGCAGCTGACCACCCCGACCTATTGGGTGGAGCACGTGCGCCAGGCCGTGCGGTTCGCCGACGGAGTAGCGGCTGCGGAGGCCGGTTGTTTCCTGGAGGTCGGCCCGGACGGGGTGTTGACCGGGCTGGCTCAGCAGAGTATCGCCGATGGGGTGTTCATCCCCGCCACGCGGAAGGACCGCGACGAGGCCCGCGCGCTGGTGGAGGCGCTTGGCCGGTTGCACACCCACGGCATCGCCGTGGACTGGACGGCGGTGCTGACCCCGGCCAGGCACGTAGACCTGCCCACCTACGCCTTCCAGCGGGAGCGGTACTGGGTCAACGCGCAGGTCGAGGCCCGTGAGATGAGTTCCGTCGGGCTGGCGGACGTGGACCATCCGCTGCTGGGCGCCATGACCGAGGTAGCCGCCGGAGAGTCCGTGGTCTTCAGCGGCCGGTTGTCGGTGGACACCCAGCCCTGGCTGGCCGATCACATGGTCAACGACACGATCCTGCTCCCCGGCACGGCGTTCCTGGAGCTGGCGCTGCACGCCGGGAACGAAGTGGGCTGCTCGCGCCTGCAGGAGCTCACTCTTCAGGCGCCGCTGCTGCTGCCTGCGGACGCCAGTTGTCAGCTGCAGGTCGTGGTGGGCGCGAGCGACGAGTCCGGGACGAGGCCGGTCTCGATCCACTCCCGTGCCGAGACCGACGCCGCGGGCGCGTGGACGGGGCATGCCGAAGGCGCGCTGGCCGCGGCTCCGCCGGTGTCGGTGTCGGCGTCCAGGCTGGAGCAGTGGCCGCCGTCCGATGCCGTCGGGATCGACGTGGCAGACGCCTACGACATGCTGCTGGACCGCGGTTACGAGTACGGGCCGGTCTTCCAGGGGCTGCAGGCGGCCTGGCGGCGCGGCGAAGAGATATTCGCCGAGGTCGCGCTGCCGGAGCAGGCGTTCGCCGATGCGGGACGCTTCGGGATCCACCCGGCTCTGCTGGACGCCACGCTGCACGCGCAACTGGTCGCCGGGGACGGGCCGACGGTCCTCCCGTTCTCCTGGGCCGGAGTCGATCTGCACGCGGCCGGCGCGACCAGCGTACGGGTGCGGATCTCCCCCTTGCGCGACAACGCCATCGCTCTGACCATCGCCGATCCCACCGGGGCTCCGGTCCTGTCGGTGGAGTCGCTCGCCGTACGCCCGATCTCGGCTGACCAGCTCGCCGCGGCCAAGAGGAACAGCCTCGAGTCGCTGCACCACCTCGAGTGGAGCACGGTTCCGGCCGATCCCGCGGCGCAGGCGCCCATGTGGGCATTGCGTGAGGGACTCGCCGAAACCGGGACGGTTCCGGAGTGCGTGCTGGTGGCGGCCCCGGCCGGACGGGGAGCAGTACATGAGGTGCTGGGCCTGCTGCAGGAGTGGCTGGCCGACGAGCGGTTCACGTCGTCGCGGCTGGTGGTCGTCACGCGTGGCGCGGTGGCGGCGGGTCCGGCGGATGTGCCGGATCCGGCGCAGGCGGCGGTGTGGGGTCTGGTACGGGCCGCGCAGGCCGAGCAGCCGGGCCGGTTCGTGCTGCTCGATCTGGACGACGACACACCTGAGGACGTGATCGGCCGGGCGCTGGCCTGTGGTGAGGCCCAGGTGGCGGTGCGGGCCGGTGAGGTGCGGGCGCCGCGCCTGGCCCGGGCGGCGGTGCCCGAGGGCCTGAGGCCGGTGTTCGAGCCGGAGTCGACGGTGCTGGTCACCGGCGGTACGAGTGGTCTGGGCGCGCTGGTGGCCCGGCATCTGGTGACGGCGTACCAGGTGGGGCATCTGGCGCTGGTCAGCAGGCGGGGCGCGGACGCTCCGGGGGCCGCAGAGCTGGTGGCGGAGCTGTCCGCGCTGGGCGCCGAGGTGAGTGTGGCCGCCTGCGACGTGAGCGACCGTGACGCCGTTGCCGAGCTGATCGCCTCCATGCAGCGTCCGCTGGCCGGTGTCGTGCACGCGGCCGGTGTCCTGGACGACGGCGTGATCACTTCCCTGACGTCCGAACGGCTCGACACGGTCATGCGGCCCAAGTCCGACGCCGCCTGGCACCTGCACGAGCTGACCCGGGATCTGGATCTGTCGGCGTTCGTCCTGTTCTCCTCGATCGCCGGGGTGCTGGGTGGCCCTGGCCAGGGCAACTACGCGGCGGCGAACGCATACCTGGACGCCCTGGCGGAGCACCGCAGAGCCCAGGGGCTGCCCGCGATCTCGCTGGCCTGGGGCCTGTGGAACACGGGCGGCATGACCGAGGAGCTGACCGAGGCCGACCTGCGCCGCATGGAGCGCGTGGGACTGAAGCCGCTGTCGGAGGCAGAGGGCCTGACGCTCTTCGACGCCGCGCTGTGCTCCGACCGGCCGGTGCTGGTCGCGGCGCGGTTCGCGCAGGCCAGGAGCGCTCGCACCCAGCCGCGGCGGGCCGCCGCGGTCAACGGGCTCACCGACCGGCTGGCCGCCATGGAGCCGGCCGAACGCCACTCGGCACTGTCGAACCTGGTGCGCCAGGAGGTGGCGACCGTCCTGGGCCACGCCTCGGCCGACGCGGTACAGCCCGATCGGACGTTCCAGGATCTCGGCTTCGACTCCCTCACCGCGGTCGAGTTCCGCAACCGGCTCACCACGGTCACCGGGCTGCGCCTGCCGGCCACGCTGATCTTCGACTACCCGACCGCCGCCGCGGTCGCCGATTACGTGGACTCGCAGCTGACGGGGGACGCGTCCGCGGCGTCCGTCGCCGTGGCTCGGACGGTGATCGACGACGAGCCGATCGCGATCGTGGGAATGGCCTGCCGCTACCCGGGTGGCGTGGTGTCTCCGGAAGGTCTGTGGGAGCTCGTCTCCTCCGGCACGGACGCGATCGGGGAGTTCCCCACCGACCGTGGCTGGGACCTCGGCAGGGTGTACGACCCCGACCCGGAGAGCAAGGGCACCTCCTACGTACGCCACGGCGGGTTCTTGTACGAGGCCGCCGAGTTCGACCCCGGGTTCTTCGGGATCTCGCCGCGCGAGGCGTTGACCATGGATCCGCAGCAGCGGCTGCTGCTGGAGACCTCGTGGGAGGCGCTTGAGCGCGCCGGTGTCAGCCCTGTCGGGCTGCGCGGCAGCCGGACCGGGGTGTTCGCCGGTGTGATGTATCACGACTACGGGTTGGGCACTCCGGCGTCGACCAGTGGCGGCAGCCTGGTGTCCGGGCGGGTGTCGTACACGTTCGGGTTCGAGGGCCCGGCCGTGACCGTGGACACCGCCTGCTCGTCGTCGCTGGTGGCGCTGCACCTGGCGGCGCAGGCGCTGCGGTCCGGTGAGTGCGACCTCGCGCTGGCCGGTGGTGTGACGGTGATGTCGACGCCGGGCACGTTCATCGAGTTCTCCCGCCAGCGTGGCCTGGCCACGGACGGCCGGTGCAAGTCCTTCGCCGCCGCGGCGGACGGTACCGGTTGGGGCGAGGGCGCCGGCGTGCTGCTGGTGGAGCGCTTGTCGGACGCCCGCCGCAACGGTCACCAGGTGCTGGCCGTCCTCAAGGGCTCGGCGATCAACCAGGACGGTGCGAGCAACGGGATCACGGCTCCGAACGGTCCTTCCCAGCAGCGGGTGATCCGTCAGGCGCTGGCGAACGCTGGTCTGTCGGCCGGGGACGTGGACGTGGTCGAGGCGCACGGCACGGGCACCAAGCTCGGCGACCCGATCGAGGCCCAGGCGCTCCTCGCCACCTACGGCCAGGAGCGGGACCAGCCGCTGTGGCTCGGTTCGCTGAAGTCGAACTTCGGTCACACGCAGGCCGCGGCCGGTGTCGCCGGGGTCATCAAGATGGTGATGGCCATGCGCCATGGCCTCATGCCCCGGACCTTGCACGTGGACGAGCCGTCGCCGCACGTGGACTGGTCGGCGGGCGCCGTTGAGCTGCTGACCGAGGCCCGCCCGTGGGAGCGGCAGGACCGGCCGCGGCGGGCGGCGGTCTCCTCGTTCGGGATCAGCGGCACGAACGCTCACGTGATCATCGAGCAGGTTGACGCCGAGGTCGCGAGTGATGACGCGGTTCTGCCCATGGTGCCGTGGCTGATCTCGGCCAGGACCACCGAAGCGCTGCAGGCCCAGGCCCGGCGTCTGGAGGCGTGGGTCTCGGAGGAGACCTCGATCGCCGGTACGGGCGCGGCGCTGGCGTTGAACCGGGCGGTGCTGGAGCAGCGTGCGGTCGTGGTGGGCGCTGACCGTGACGAGTTGCTGGCCGGGTTGCGGGCGCTGGCCTCGGATGGGATTTCTGAGAGTGGCTCGGGTGGCAGGCTGGCGTTGTTGTTCGCCGGTCAGGGCAGCCAGCGGGTCGGGATGGGCCGCGAGCTCGCAGAGGCGTTCCCGGTGTTCGCCGAGACGCTGGAGGAGATCGACCAACTGCTGCCGGTGCGTGAGGTGATGTTCGACGACCCGGATGGGGTGTTGAACGAGACCGGGATGACCCAGCCGGCGTTGTTCGCCTTCGAGGTCGCGCTGTATCGGCTGCTGGAGTCCTTCGGTATCCGCGCTGATGTGCTGGTTGGGCATTCGATCGGCGAGATCGCCGCCGCGCACGTGGCCGGAGTCTTCTCGCTGGCCGATGCGTGCGCCCTGGTGGCGGCCCGAGCCCGGTTGATGCAGGCCCTGCCGACCGGCGGCGCGATGCTCGCGATCGCCGCACCCGAGGCGGAGGTTCTGCCCCTGCTGGAAGGCCAGGTCGGGATCGCAGCGGTAAATGGCCCGGCAGCGGTGGTGATCTCCGGCGATGCCCAAGCGATCGCGCAGATCGAGGAGCGGGTCAGCGCTCGGACACGCAGGCTGCGGGTCTCCCATGCTTTCCACTCGCCATTGATGGAGCCGATGCTGGCGTCCTTCGAGGAGGCCATCTCCGGTCTGACCTACCACGAGCCGACGGTCGCGATCGTCTCCAACCTCACCGGCCAGATCGCTGAGCCGGGACAGCTGACCAACCCGAGCTACTGGGTGAAGCACGTGCGTCAGGCCGTGCGGTTCGCCGACGGAGTGACGGCCGCCGGGGCGAGCCACTTCCTGGAGGTCGGCCCGGACGGAGTGCTGACCGGGCTGGCCCAGCAGAGCATCGCCGACGGCGTGTTCATCCCCGCTTCCCGCAAGGACCGCGACGAGGTCCGTACCCTGGTCGAAGCCCTGGGACGGATGCACGCCTGTGGTCTGACCGTCGATTGGGAGGCGTTCTTCGCCCCCGTGGGGACGCAGCGGGCGGACCTGCCCACCTACGCCTTCCAGCGGGAGCGGTACTGGGTGCCCGCCGCTCAGGGCACCGGCGATGTGGACGCCGCCGGGCTGGGCGCCGTCGATCATCCGTTGCTGAGCGCGGTGACCGAGGTGGCCGGCGGCGAGTCGGTGGTCTTCAGCGGCCGGTTGTCGCTGGCCACGCAGCCCTGGCTGGCCGATCACCTGGTCAACGGCATGGTTCTGCTTCCCGGCGCGGGCCTGGTGGAGCTGGCGGTTCGCGTCGGTGACGAGGTGGGCTGCTCGTGCTTGCAGGAGCTGACCCTGCAGGCCCCGCTGGTGGTGTCCGCCGAGGGCGGCGTGCAGCTACAGGTGGTGGTCGGCGCGGCGGAGGAGTCCGGTCAGCGGTCGGTGAGCATTCATTCCCGGTCCGGTGACGGGGACGAGTGGGTCAGGCACGCCGACGGCGTGCTGGCGGCCACGGCGGCGGACCCGGGCTTCGACGTGGCGCAGTGGCCGCCGGCGGACGCGGTGCCGGTCGATGTCGAGGACCTGTATGAGAACCTGGCCGGGATCGGCCTGGAGTACGGCCCGCTCTTCCAGGGCCTGACGAGCGCGTGGACCCGGCCGGGCGAGGTGTTCGCCGAGATCACGCTGCCGGACCAGGCGCACGCCGAGGCGGCGCGGTTCGGGATGCACCCGGCCCTGCTGGACGCCGCGCTGCACGCCAGCGCACTGGGCGATCTGCTGCCGACGCCCGAGCCGGGTCAGCCGTTCCTGCCCTTCGCCTGGTCGGGAGTGTCGCTGCACGCGACCGGAGCGACCGGCCTGCGCGTAAAGGCCACCAAGAACACCGCCGCCGGCGGCACCTCCGTCTCGCTGACCATCGCGGACGGCACCGGCGCTCCGGTGGCCGACATCGACGCGCTCACCGTCCGGCCGCTGTCCACCGGCCAGCTGCAAACGGGTCAGAACCCCCTCTACCAGGTGACCTGGACGAAGCCGGCCGAGGTTCCGGCGGCGCCCGTCGAAGTGGGTGAATACCCGGACCTGGCGGCTCTGGGGGACGCGGTGCCTGAGTGGGCGTTCCTGGAGTGTCCGGCCACCGACCCCGCGACGGACGTCCCCACCGCCGTACGGCAGGCCATCCGTCCTGTCCTGGAGTCGGTGCGGGAGTGGCTGGCGGACGAGCGGTTCGCGTCGTCGCGGCTGGTCATCGTCACGCGTGGCGCGGTGGCGGTGCGGCCCGACGAGTCCGTGGACGTCGGCGTGGCCCCGGTATGGGGGTTGGTGCGGGCGGCCGAGGCCGAGAACCCGGGCCGGTTCGTCCTGGTGGACGTGGACGGCGGCGAGGAGTCCTGGCGCGCTCTGGGCGCGGTGGTCGCCTCCGGGGAGCCCGAGGCCGCTGTGCGCGAGGGCGAGGTGTGGGTGCCGCGGCTCGCGCGGGCCGCGAGCGCGGAAGGCGGGTCACCGGCGTTCGGGCCGGACGGCACGGTGCTGGTGACCGGTGGCACTGGCGGGCTCGGCGCGCTGGTCGCCCGGCACCTGGTGGTCACCCACGGAGTGCGGCACCTGCTTCTGGCCAGCCGCAGCGGGCCGTCGGCCGCGGGCGCGGCCGATCTGGTGGCCGAGCTGGGCGAGCTCGGGGCCGAGGTGTCGGTGGCGGCCTGCGATGTCGCCGACCGGGAGGCGCTGGCCGAGACGATCGCCTCCGTCCCTCAGCAGCATCCGCTGGTCGGCGTGGTGCACGCGGCGGGCGTGGCCGACAACGGGCTGGTGGGTTCGCTGTCGGCCGAGCGGATCGACGGAGTGCTGGGGGCGAAGGCCGACGGAGCCTGGCACCTGCACGAGCTGACCCGCGAACTGGACCTGTCGGCGTTCGTGCTGTTCTCGTCGGCCGGCGGATTGGTGCTGGCGGCCGGGCAGGCGGCGTACGCGTCGGCCAACGTGTTCCTGGACGCGCTGGCGGTGCACCGCCGCTCGCTGGGGCTGCCGGCGACGTCCCTGGCGTACGGGCTCTGGGACGCCGAGACCGGGCTGAGCGCCTGGCTGAGCGAGGCCGACCTGGAGCGGATGCGGCGTCAGGGTCTGCCGGCGCTGTCGGTGGACGAGGGCTTGGCGTCGTTCGACGCGGGCGTGGCCGCGGAGGCGGCGGTGCTGGTGCCGTTGCGGGTCGACGCGCAGGCGCTGCGTTCGCGCGGTGACGGCCTTCCGGCGTTGCTGCGCGGGCTGGTACGCGGCTCGGCCCGGCGGGTGGCACGCTCGGACGCGTCGGCGCTGGGGCGGCGGCTGGCCGGTCTGGAGCCGGCGGAGCGCCGGCAGGTGCTGCTGGAGCTGGTACGCCAGGAAGTGGCGACCGTGCTGGGCCACGCCTCAGGGGACGCGGTGCAGCCCGATCGCGCCTTCCAGGAGCTGGGCTTCGACTCGCTGACCGCGGTGGAGCTGCGTAACCGGCTGAACGCCGTTTCCGGGCTGCGCCTGCCGGCCACCCTCGTCTTCGACTACCCGACCACCGCCGCGGTCGCCGATTACCTGGACTCGGAGCTGACGGGAGCCGCGTCCGCGGCGTCCGTCGCCGTGGCCCGGACGGTGATCGACGACGAGCCGATCGCGATCGTGGGGATGGCCTGCCGGTATCCCGGTGGCGTGGAGTCTCCCGAAGGGCTGTGGGAGCTCGTACTCTCCGGCACGGACGCGATCGGGGAGTTCCCCACCGACCGCGGCTGGGACCTGGACAAACTGTACGATCCCGACCCCGACACCAGGGGCACCTCCTACGTACGCCACGGCGGGTTCCTGTACGACGCGGGGGAGTTCGACCCCGGGTTCTTCGGGATCTCGCCGCGTGAGGCGCTGGCCATGGACCCGCAGCAGCGGCTGCTCCTCGAAACCTCGTGGGAGGCCCTGGAGCGGGCCGGAATGGACCCGCACGGGCTGCGCGGCAGCAGGACCGGCGTGTTCTCCGGCGTCATGTACCACGACTACGCCTCTCAGCTCACTTCGGTGCCGGAAGAGCTGGAAGGCCTGATCGGCACCGGCAACTCGGGCAGCGTCGCCTCCGGCCGGGTGTCGTACACCTTCGGCTTCGAGGGCCCCGCGGTGACGGTGGACACGGCCTGCTCGTCGTCGCTGGTGGCGCTGCACCTGGCGGTGCAGGCGCTGCGGTCCGGTGAGTGCGACCTGGCCCTCGCCGGCGGCGTGACCGTGATGGCGACGCCGGGCACGTTCATCGAGTTCTGCCGGCAGCGCGGCCTGTCCACCGACGGCCGCTGCAAGGCGTTCTCGGCCGAGGCGGACGGCGCCGGCTGGAGCGAAGGCATCGGGGTGCTGCTGGTGGAGCGCCTGTCGGACGCGCAGCGCAACGGCCACCAGGTGCTGGCGGTCGTTCGCGGTACGGCGGTCAACCAGGACGGCGCCAGCAACGGCCTGACCGCGCCGAACGGTCCCTCGCAGCAGCGCGTGATCCGCCAGGCCCTGGCCAACGCCGGGCTGTCGGCCACCGACGTGGACGTGGTCGAGGCACACGGCACGGGGACCCCGCTGGGGGACCCGATCGAGGCCCAGGCGCTCCTCGCGACCTATGGCCAGGAGAGGGACCAGCCGGTGTGGCTCGGCTCGATCAAGTCGAACATCGGCCACACGCAGGCCGCCGCCGGCGCGGCGGGCGTCATCAAGATGGTCATGGCGATGCGCAACGGCGTACTTCCCAGGACCTTGCACGCGGACGAGCCCAGCCCGCACGTCGACTGGTCGGCGGGCGCGCTGGAACTGCTGAACGAGCGCCAGCCGTGGGACCGGCAGGACCGCCCGCGCCGGGCAGCGGTCTCCTCCTTCGGCGTCAGCGGCACGAACGCGCACGTGGTGCTGGAGGAGCCGCCGATCGAGGCCCCGGTGGAGCCCGAGCCCGTTGACGAGCCGCCGGTGGTGCCGTGGGTGCTGTCGGGCCGTAGCGCGGAGGCGTTGCGGGCGCAGGCGGGCCGGTTGGCCGATGCGGTGACCGGGATCCGACCGGCAGATGTCGGCTGGTCGTTGCTCGGCCGCTCCGCGTTCGACCACCGCGCGGTGGTGATCGGCGCCGACCGGGAGGAACTGCTGGCCCGGCTGGAAAGGCTGGACGAAGGCGCGGTGCGAGGCGTGGCCGGGCCGGGTGGCAAGACGGCGTTCGTCTTCCCCGGTCAGGGGTCGCAGTGGCTCGGCATGGGCGTCGAGCTGTTGGACGACTCGCCGGTGTTCGCCGCGCGGATGGCGGAGTGCGAGGCGGCGCTGTCGGAGTTCGTGGACTGGTCCCTCACCGATGTGCTGCGCGGCGTGGAAGGCCTGGACCGGGTCGACGTGGTGCAGCCGGTCCTGTGGGCTGTGATGGTGTCGCTGGCCGAGGTGTGGCGCTCGCTCGGAGTGGTCCCGGCCGCCGTGGTCGGCCACTCCCAGGGTGAGATCGCCGCCGCAGTCGTGGCGGGTGCGTTGTCGCTTCAGGACGGCGCCCGGGTGGTCGCGCTGCGGAGCCAGGCCATCGTGGCACTGGCGGGACAGGGCGGCATGGCGTCGATCCCGCTACCGGCCGCAGAAGTGACCGCAGACGACCGGATCTCCATCGCGGCCGTGAACGGACCTTCCTCGACGGTGGTGTCAGGAGACGCGGACGCCATTGACGAATTGATCGCCGACTATGAGGCCCGGGGAGTGCGGGCGCGGCGGATCGAGGTGGACTACGCCTCGCATTCGGCCCATGTCGCGGCGATCGAGGACGAACTGGCGAGGCTGCTGGCCCCGGTGACCCCGCGAACGAGCGAAGTGCCGTGGTACTCGACCGTCCGGCAGTGCTGGCTGACCGGGACCGAGGTGGATGCCGCGTACTGGTACGAGAACCTGCGCCAGACGGTGTGGTTCGCCCCCGCGGTGAGTGAGCTGGCGGGTTCGGGCTTCCGGTTCTTCGTGGAGGTCAGCGCGCATCCGGTGGTGCAGATCGGGATGCGCGAGGCGGTCGAGGAGGCCGGCGCCGAGGCGGTCGTCGTGGGTACGCTGCGCCGCGACGACGGCGGCCTGCGCAGGCTGTGGACCAGCGCCGCCGAGCTGTGGGTACGCGGCGCGGAGATCGACTGGGCCGGTGTGTACGAGCCCGCCCGCCCGAACCAGGTCGAACTGCCCACCTACGCCTTCCAGCACCAGCGCTTCTGGCTGCTGGAGTCGGCCGGTGCCGGCGACGCGGAGAGCCTCGGCCTGTGGGCCACGGGACACCCGCTGCTCGGCGCGGTCACGGGCCTCGCCGACGGCGGAGCGGTGGTCCTCACCGGCCGCGTGTCGATCGCCACCCACCCGTGGCTGGCCGACCACGCCGTCAACGGGCAGGTGTTCCTCCCCGGGACGGGCTTCGTGGAGCTGGCCATCAGGGCCGGCGACGAGGCCGGCTGCGACCTGCTCGAAGAGCTCACCCTGCAGGCCCCGCTCGTCGTGCCCGAGCGCGGCGCGGTCCAGCTCCAGGTCGCCGTCAGCGCCCCGGACGAGGACGGCCGCCGGCGACTGGGGATCTACTCCCGCCTCCACGGCGCGCAGGACGAGCCCTGGACCCAGCACGCCGCCGGAACGCTGACGCGGGCCGGCGTGACGGCGCCGGAACCCGAGAGCGTCTGGCCGCCGGAACGAGCAGAGGCGGTGGCGCTGGATGGCCTGTACGACCAGTTCGCCGCCATGGGCCTCGGCTACGGCCCCGCCTTCCGCGGGCTCCGGGCCGCATGGCGCAAGGGCGACGAGGTCTTCGCCGAGCTGGCGTTGCCGGAGGAGATGGCGCGCGACGCGGCCCGGTTCGGGCTGCACCCGGCGCTGTTCGACGTGGCGCTGCACGCCACCGCGCTCGGCGGGTTCGCGCCGGACGCGGAGCCCGGCCGCCCGTCCCTGCCGTTCGCCTGGAGCGGTGTGGCGCTGCACGCCTCCGGCGCCACGAAGCTCCGCGTACGGATCTCCTTGCGGGCGCAGGGCGCGGTTTCCGTGACGTTGACGGACACGGGTGGCCTGCCCGTGGCCACGGTCGCCTCGCTGGCGGTACGTCCGGTGTCCACCGGTCAACTGGAGACCACCCCGGCGGCCAGGAGCAGGAACAAGCTGTTCCAGGTCGACTGGGTGCCGGTGGAGTTGAGCGCGACGGGCGACGCGCAAGAGATCCTGGCAGGGCTCGCCGAGGTCGGGACGGTTCCGGAATGCGTGCCGGTGGCGGCTCCGGCCGGTGTGCACGAGACGCTGGACCTGCTGCAGGAGTGGCTGGCGGACGAGCGGTTCACGTCGTCGCGGCTGGCGGTCGTCACGCGTGGCGCGGTGGCGGCCGGTCCGGCGGACGTGCCGGATCCGGCGCAGGCGGCGATCTGGGGCCTGGTACGGGCCGCGCAGGCCGAGCAGCCCGGCCGGTTCGTCCTGCTCGACCTGGACGACGACACGCCCGAGGACGTGATCGGCCGGGCACTGGCCGGCGACGAGGCCCAGGTGGCCGTGCGGGCCGGTGAGGCGCGGGTCCCGCGCCTGGCGCGGGCGGCGGTGCCCGAGGGCCTGAGGCCGGTGTTCGAGCCGGAGTCGACGGTGCTGGTCACCGGCGGTACGAGTGGTCTGGGCGCCTTGGTGGCCCGGCACCTGGTCACGGTGCACCAGGTGGGTCGTCTGGTGCTGGTCAGCAGGCGCGGGCCGGATGCTCCGGGGGCCGCGGACCTGGTGGCCGAGCTGTCCGCGCTGGGCGCGGAGGTGAGCGTCGCCGCCTGCGACGTGGCCGACCGTGAGGCGCTGGCGGCGTTGGTGTCCTCGGTGGCGGACTCGCTGACCGGCGTCGTGCACGCGGCCGGCGTCCTGGACGACGGCGTGATCACTTCCCTGACGTCCGAACGGCTCGACACGGTCATGCGGCCCAAGGCCGACGCCGCCTGGCACCTGCACGAGCTCACCCGCGATCTGAACCTGTCCGCGTTCGTCCTGTTCTCCTCCCTGGCAGGCGTCATGGGAGGCGCAGGCCAGGGCAACTACGCGGCGGCGAACGCGTACCTGGACGCCCTGGCGGAGCACCGCACGGCACAGGGGCTGCCCGCGATCTCGCTGGCCTGGGGCCTGTGGAGGGAAGGCGGGCTCGCGGAGCTCGACGACGCCGCCCTGCGGCGGCTCGCGCGCTCCGGCGTCGACCCGTTGTCGGCCGAGGACGGGCTGGCCCTGCTCGACGCCGCGCTCGGCACCGACCGGGCCACGCTGGTCCCCGCCCAGCTGAACCTCAAGGTCCTCGGCGCCCACGCGGACATGCTGCCCCCGCTGCTGCGCGGGCTCGTGTCCGGTCCCGCCAGGCGCGTGGTGACGGCCGCGTCGGAGGCCGCCGCCACGCTGAAGCAGCAGCTGGCGAGCCTGCCGGCGGCCGGACAGCAGTCCGTGCTGGAAGACCTCGTACGCGATCAGCTGGCCGTGGTGCTCGGCTTCGCCGACCGGTCAGCCCTCGACGAAGGCATGTCGTTCCAGGAGCTGGGCTTCGACTCGCTGATGGCGGTGGAGTTCCGCAACCGGCTCAGCGAGGTCACGGGCATCCGGCTGCCGGCGACGCTGGTCTTCGACTATCCCACCCAGGCGGCGCTCGTCAGGTTCCTGTCCGGCGAGCTGCTGGGCACGCGTGAGGTCGCGGTCACGGCACGGACGTCGGCGGCCGACGACGAGCCCATCGCGATCGTCGGCATGGCCTGCCGCTTCCCCGGCGGGGTCGCCTCGCCCGAGGACCTGTGGCGGCTGGTGGCGCAGGCCGGGGACGCCGTGGGCGAGTTCCCGGCGGACCGCGGCTGGGATCTGGACAGACTGTACGACCCGGACCCCGGCAACCGGGGCACCTCGTACGCCCGGCACGGCGGCTTCCTGTACGACGCCGCCGAGTTCGACCCCGGCTTCTTCGGGATCTCGCCGCGTGAGGCGCTGGCCATGGACCCGCAGCAGCGGCTGCTGCTCGAAACCTCGTGGGAAGCGCTCGAACGCGCCGGAATCGACCCCCACGGGCTGCGGGGCAGCCGGACGGGTGTGTTCGCCGGTGTGATGTACCACGACTACGCGTCCCAGCTGTCCTCGGTGCCGGAAGAGCTGGAAGGCCTGATCGGCACCGGCAACTCGGGCAGCGTCGCCTCCGGCCGGGTGTCGTACACCTTCGGCTTCGAGGGCCCCGCCATGACCGTGGACACCGCCTGCTCGTCGTCCCTGGTCGCGCTGCACCTGGCGGTGCAGGCGCTGCGGTCGGGCGACTGCGACCTGGCCCTCGCCGGCGGCGTGACCGTGATGGCCACCCCGTGGACGTTCATCGAGTTCGCCCGGCAGCGCAACCTCTCCGTGGACGGCCGGTGCAGGGCGTTCGGCGAGGCCGAGGGCGGCGTCGGGCTGTCGGAGGGCGCGGGCATGCTGCTGGTGGAGCGGCTGTCGGACGCGCGGCGCAACGGCCACCAGGTGCTGGCGGTCGTCCGCGGATCCGCGGTCAACCAGGACGGTGCCAGCAACGGCCTGACCGCCCCGAACGGCCCCTCGCAGCAGCGGGTGATCCGCCAGGCCCTGGCCAACGCCGGGCTGTCGGCCGCGGACGTGGACGCGGTCGAGGCACACGGCACGGGCACGGTCCTCGGCGACCCGATCGAGGCCCAAGCGCTGATCGCGACCTACGGCCAGGAGCGGGACCAGCCCCTGTGGCTTGGCTCGATCAAGTCGAACATCGGCCACTCCCAGGCCGCCGCGGGCGTCGCGGGCGTGATCAAGATGGTGATGGCGCTGCGGAACGAGACGCTGCCGCAGACCCTGCACGCGGACGAGCCGTCCACGCACGTGGACTGGACGGCGGGCGCGGTGCGGCTGCTCACCGACGCGCAGCCGTGGCAGCGGAACGGGCACGCGCGCCGCGCCGGCATCTCCTCCTTCGGGATCAGCGGCACGAACGCCCACGTCGTCCTGGAGGAGTCCCCGGTCGCGCCCGAGCCGGAGCCCGCCGGCGAGTTGCCGATGGTTCCGTGGGTGCTGTCGGGACGCAGCGAGCAGGCCCTGTCTGCGCAGGCCGGGCGGCTCCGCTCCTGGATCGAGTCGCGGCCGGAGCTGGACGTGGCCGACGTCGGCTGGTCGCTGGCGGCGGGCCGGTCGGTGCTGGAGCACCGCACGGTGGTCACCGGCGCGGACCGCGCCGAACTGCTCGAAGCGCTGGCGGCGCTGGCCGACGGCAGCCCGGACGAGCCGAGGATCCAGACAGGGCTGGTGCGCTCGCGGGCCAAACTGGCACTGCTGTTCGCCGGTCAAGGCAGCCAGCGGGTCGGGATGGGCCGACAGTTGGCCGAGGCGTTCCCGGTCTTCGCCGAGACCCTGGAGGAGATCAACCAACTGCTGCCGATCCGCGAGGTCATGTTCAACGACCCCGACGGGGTGTTGAACGAGACCGGGATGACTCAGCCGGCGCTGTTCGCCTTCGAGGTCGCGCTGTATCGCCTGCTGGAGTCCTTCGGCATCCGCGCGGATGTGCTGGTCGGGCACTCGATCGGGGAGATCGCCGCCGCTCACGTGGCGGGGGTGTTCTCGCTGGCCGATGCGTGTGCGCTGGTGGCGGCCCGAGCCCGATTGATGCAGGCTCTCCCGACCGGCGGGGCGATGCTCGCGATCGCGGCACCCGAGGCGGAGGTTCTGCCCCTGCTGGAAGGCCAGGTCGGGGTCGCAGCGGTCAACGGTCCGGCTGCGGTGGTGATCTCCGGCGACGCCCAAAAGATCGCTGAGATCGAGAAGCGGGTCAGCGTTCGGACGCGCAGGTTGCGGGTCTCGCACGCCTTCCACTCGCCATTGATGGAGCCGATGCTGGCCGACTTCGAGGAGGCCATCACGGGTCTGACCTACCACGAGCCGACGGTCGCGATCGTCTCCAACCTCACCGGCCAGTTGGCCGAGCCGGGTCAGCTGACCAACCCCGGTTACTGGGTGGAGCACGTGCGCCAGGCCGTGCGGTTCGCCGACGGGGTCGCCGCCGCTCGTGCCGCCGGGGCGAAGGTGTGGGTGGAGGTCGGTCCGGACACCACTCTGACCGCGCTGGCCCAGCAGAGCCTGGAGGACGGCGCCTTCGTACCCGCCGCGCGCAAGGATCGTGACGAGACCCGTACGTTCGTCGAGGCCCTGGGCCGGATGCACGCGAACGGCGTCGCCGTCGACTGGGAAGCGTTCTTCGCGCCGGCCCGCCCGTCCCGGGTGGACCTGCCCACGTACGCCTTCCAGCACGAGCGCTACTGGCTCCTGCCCGGCCCGGACACCGGCGACGTCACCACCGCGGGCCTGGGCGCCGTCGAGCACCCGCTGCTCAGCGCGGCGACCGAGGTGGCCGGCGGCGAGACGGTGATCTTCAGCGGGCGGCTGTCGGTCGCCACGCACCCCTGGCTGGCCGACCACGTCGTGGGCGGCAGCGTGATCGTGCCGGGCACCGCGCTCGTCGAGCTGGCCGTCCGGGCCGGGGACGAGAGCGGCTGCCCCCATCTGCAGGAGCTCACCCTGCAGGCCCCCCTGGTCCTGCCCGAGGGCGGCGGCGTCCAGCTCCAGCTGGTGTCCACCGCTACCGAGGAGCCGGGCCGCAGGTCGCTGGCGATCCACTCCCGTACGCAGGACGCGACCGAGTGGACCCAGCACGCCCAGGCCACGCTCACCGAGACCGTGCCCGAGCCGGGCATCGACCTGCGGCAGTGGCCGCCCGCCGGCGCGGAGCCGGTCCCGGTCCAGGACCTCTACGACGACATGCTCGCGATCGGACTGGACTACGGGCCGACGTTCCAGGGGCTGACAAGCGCCTGGGAGCGGGGCGGCGAGGTGTTCGCCGAGATCGTCCTGCCCGAGGAGGCGCACGCGGACGCCAGCCGGTTCGTGCTGCACCCCGCCCTGCTGGACGCCGCGCTGCACGCCACCGCCCTGGGTGGTCTGCTGCCGCGGCCCGAGCCGGGGCGGCCGTACCTGCCGTTCGCGTGGTCGGGGGTGTCCCTGCTCGCGGCGGGAGCGACCAGCCTGCGCGTCAAGATCGCCAACGTCGGCGGCGCGGCCATCACGCTGAGCATCGCCGACGAGCTCGGCGCGCCGGTCGCCGCCGTCGAGACCCTCACCCTGCGCCCGATGGCCGGCGGCCGGCAAGGCGGCGGGAACCAGGGCACCCTGCACCAGATCGAGTGGACCCGGCTCCCCGACGCGCCCGCGTCCGAGACGCCGCGCTGGGCGCTGCTCGGTGCCGACGACCTCGGCACCGGCCGCGTCACCTATCCGGACCTGGCCACTCTGGTCTCGCTGCACGACCCGGCCGATCTCCCGGAGGCGGTCCTGACCGGCCCCTCCGCCGGGCAGGACCATCACGCGGCGACGCACGGCATTCTCGAACTGCTGCAGAGCTGGCTGGCGGAGGAGCACCTCGCGTCGTCCCGGCTCGTCATCCTCACGCGCGGCGCCCTCGCCACCACCGCCGGCGAGAGCCCGGACCTCGCCCAGGCGGCGGTCGGCGGCCTCGTGCGGGCCGCTCAGGCCGAGCAGCCCGGCAGGTTCGTGCTGCTGGACCTGGACGGCGACACGTCCGAGGACGTGATCGGCCGGGCGCTGGCGTCGGGTGAGTCGCAGCTCGCGGTGCGGGCGGGCGAGCTGTGGGTGCCGCGCCTGGGCCGGGCCACGGATCTGGAGGATCAGGGTCCGGTGTTCGGGCCGGAGGGCACGGTGCTGGTCACCGGTGGCACGGGTGGCCTGGGTGCGCTGGTGGCCCGGCACCTGGTCACCGAGCACGAGGTCAGGCGGTTGGTGCTGGTGAGCCGTCGCGGCCTGGGGGCGCCGGGCGCGGCCGAGCTGGTGGCCGAGCTCTCGGAGCTGGGCGCCGAGGTGGAGGTGGCGGCCTGCGACGTGGCCGACCGTGAGTCGCTGGCGGCGACGGTCGCCTGGGTGGCGGACTCGCTCACCGGTGTCGTGCACACGGCCGGCGTGCTGGACGACGGGATGATCACGTCCCTGACGTCCGAGCGTCTTGACACGGTCCTGCGGCCCAAGGCCGACGCCGCCTGGCACCTGCACGAGCTGACGCGAGGGCTCGACCTGCGGGCGTTCGTGCTGTTCTCCTCGATGTCGGGAGCGCTGGGAGGAGCGGGTCAGGGCAACTACGCCGCGGCGAACGCGTTCCTCGACGCGCTGGCCCAGCTGCGGGCCGCCGAAGGGCTGGCGGGCACGTCCCTGGCCTGGGGGCTGTGGGAACAGGGCGGCATGTCCGGCGAGCTGACCGAGGCCGACCTGCGCCGTCTGGCTCGCATGGGCGTGGCGCCGCTGTCCGCGGCCGACGGGCTGGAGCTGTTCGACACCGCGGTCACGTCCGGCCGGTCACTGCTCATCCCGGCCCGATTCGTCCAGGCCCGCGCCAGCGCGCGGACCTCCATGCGGCGGGCCGGCGCCACCGACGGGCTCGCCGAGCGGCTGTCCGCGATGGAGCCGGCCGAGCGTCGGTCGGCGCTGTCGGACACCGTCCGCGGCCAGGTGGCGGCGGTCCTCGGGTTCTCCGACGGATCCGCCATCGACCCGCAGCGCCCGTTCCAGGACCTCGGGTTCGACTCCCTGACCGCGGTCGAGTTCCGCAACCAGCTCGGCAGGGCCACGGGCCTGCGGCTGCCCGCCACCCTCGTCTTCGACTACCCCACCCCGGTGGCCCTGACCGACCACCTCATGGGGTACTTCGGCGAAGCCGGGGCGGAGAACGAGGAGGCCGGCATCCTGCGGATCTTCGCGGAGCTGGACCAGATCCAGGATTCACTGACCACACTCGCCGAGGACAGCACGGTGCGCGCCAGGCTCACCGCACGCCTCAAAGAGCTCCTGTCGGGCCTGAACGGCACGGGCGAGTCGGACGTCGCGGACCAGCTCGAGTCCGCCAGCGACGACGAGATGTTCGCCTTCATCGACAACGAGCTCGAGATCTCTTGACAGTTGCAGCGGCTCAGAAGGGCTACGTTCGATGGCAAACGAAGACAAGCTCCGGGGCTACCTGAAGCGGGTCACGGCCGACCTGCACCAGACCAGGCAGCAACTGCGGGAGATCCAGGGCCGGGAGCACGAGCCGATCGCGATCGTCGGCATGGCCTGCCGCTACCCGGGCGGGGTCACCTCGCCCGAGGAGCTGTGGCGGCTCGTCGCCGACGGCGTCGACGCGATCTCCGAGTTCCCCACCGACCGCGGCTGGGGCGAGAACCTCTACCACCCCGACCCGGACAACCCGGGCACGACCACGGCCCGGACGGGCGGCTTCGTCTACGACGCGGCCGACTTCGACGCCGGCTTCTTCGCGATCTCGCCGCGTGAGGCGTTCGGGACCGACCCGCAGCAGCGGATGTTCCTGGAGTCGTGCTGGGAGGCGTTCGAGCGCGCCGGCATCGACGCGAACTCCGTGCGCGGCAGCCGGACCGGCGTCTACGCCGGCGTCATGTACCACGACTACTTCCGCGCCGAGGCGCTCGGCAGCGTGGTCTCCGGCCGCGTGGCGTACGCGCTCGGCCTCGAGGGCCCGGCGATCTCGGTCGACACGGCCTGCTCGTCGTCGCTGGTGGCGCTGCACCTGGCGGCGCAGGCGCTGCGGCGCGGCGAGTGCTCGCTGGCGCTGGCCGGCGGCGTGACGGTGATGGCGACCCCGAACACCTTCATCGAGTTCTCCCAGCAACGGGGCCTGTCGGCCGACGGCCGCTGCAAGTCCTTCGCCGACGCGGCGAACGGCACCGGCTGGAGCGAGGGTGTGGGGGTGCTGCTCCTCGAACGCCTGTCGGACGCCCGGGAGAACGGGCACCACGTCCTCGCGGTCATCCGCGGCAGCGCGGTCAACCAGGACGGCGCCAGCAACGGGCTGTCCGCGCCGAACGGCCCCTCCCAGATCCGCGTGATCAGGGAGGCGCTGGCCGACGCGGGCCTGTCGCCCTCGCAGGTGGACGCGGTGGAGGGGCACGGCACCGGCACCACCCTGGGCGACCCGATCGAGGCCCAGGCGCTCATCACCGCGTACGGACAGGACCGGGACCAGCCTCTGTGGCTGGGCTCGCTGAAGTCGAACATCGGCCACGCCCAGGCCGCCGCCGGCGTCGGCGGCGTGATCAAGATGGTGATGGCGCTGCGCAACGAGACGCTGCCGCGCACCCTGCACGTGGACGAGCCGTCCACGCACGTGGACTGGTCGGCCGGCGCCGTCGAGCTGCTCACCGAGCCCCGGCCGTGGGAGTCCGGCGAGGCGCCCCGCCGCGCCGCCGTCTCGGCCTTCGGCTTCAGCGGCACCAACGCCCACCTGATCCTCGAAGAGACGCCGGCCGAGCAGGACGACACCGCCGAGCAGGCCGGGCTGAACCTGCCGCTGGTGCCCTGGACGGTCTCCGCCAGGGACGCGCAGGCGCTGGCCGCGCAGGCCGACCGGCTCGGTACGTGGGCGGCCACGCGGCCGGACCTGCGCGTCGAGGACGTCGGCTGGTCGCTCGCCACCGGCCGGGCGGCGCTCGACCAGCGCGCCGTGATCGTGGGGGAGACCCGGGACGAGCTCCTGGCCGGTCTCCGGTCGCTCGCCGACGGCGCCACCGCCGTCACGGGTTCCGGGGCGGGAGGCAGGATCGCCTTCCTGTTCGCCGGCCAGGGCAGCCAGCGGGTGGGCATGGGCGCCGCGCTCGCCCAGGCGTTCCCGGTGTTCGCCGCCGCACTCGAAGACGTCTGCAAGGTCCTGGACCCGCTGCTGCAGCACCCCATCAGGGACGTCATGTTCACCGACCCCGACGGGGTGCTGGACGAGACGGGCATGACCCAGCCCGCCCTGTTCGCCTTCGAGGTCGCCCTGTACCGGCTGCTGACCTCGCTGGGCATCGAGGCCGACGTGCTCGCCGGGCACTCGGTCGGCGAGCTCGCCGCGGCCCACGTCGCCGGGGTGCTCTCGCTCGGCGACGCCTGCGCGCTGGTCGCCGCGCGGGCCCGGCTGATGCAGGCGCTGCCCGCGGGCGGCGCCATGCTGGCCGTCGCCGCCCCGGAGGAGCAGGTCCTCCCGCTGCTGGCCGGCCGCGCGGACCGGGCCGGGATCGCCGCGGTCAACGCGCCGGGCGCGGTCGTCGTCTCCGGCGCCGCCGGCGACATCGACGAGATCGCGCAGGCACTCGAGGCACGGAAGGTACGCACCCGCCGGCTGCGCGTCTCCCACGCCTTCCACTCGCCGCTCGTCGAGCCGATGCTGGAGGAGTTCCGGCAGGTCGCGGAGTCCTTGACGTACGGCGAGCCCACCATTCCGATCATCTCCGACGTGACCGGGCAGAAGGCACAGCCCGGCCAGCTCACCGACCCCGGCTACTGGGTGGACCACGTCCGCCGGGCGGTGCGCTTCGGCGACGCCGTCACCACCGCCAGGGCCGGCGGCGCCACCGTGTTCGTGGAGATCGGCCCCGACGGGGTGCTGACCAGCCTGGCCAGGCAGACGCTCGACGGCGACGACGCCGCGTTCTTCGTCAGCGCCACGCGCAAGGACCGCGACGAGGCCCGCGCCTTCGTCGAGGCCGTCGGCCGGCTGCACTGCCGGGGCGTCGCCGTCGACTGGGACGCCTACTTCGCCGACGCCGTCCCCCAGCGCGTCGAGCTGCCCACGTACGCCTTCCAGCGCAAGCGCTTCTGGTTCATGCCCGGCGCGACCCCGGCCGAGCAGGCGCCCGACGGCTCCGTCGACCCCGAGTTCTGGGCCGCGGTCGAACGCGAGGACGTGGCCGCGCTCGCCGCCACCCTCGGCATCGAGGACGGCTCCCCGCTGGCCGCCATCCTGCCGGCGCTGTCGTCCTGGCGGCGCCGGCGGCGCGACCAGGACGTTCTCGACTCCTGGCGGTACCGCGTCACCTGGACGCCCGTCGGCGCACCCGGCGGGAAGCCGCCCGCGCTGTCGGGCACCTGGCGCGTCGTCGTCCCGGCGGACCGGGCCGGCGGCGACGCGGCGGCCTCCGTCGCCGGGGCGCTCGAACGGCACGGAGCCCGGTGCGAGCTCCTGGAGGTCACCGGCGACTCCGGAAGGGACGACCTCGCCGCGCTGCTGGGCGGGGACGAGGCGCCGGCCGGCGTGCTCGCCCTCCACTGCGACCTGGCCCGGACGGTCACGCTGATCCAGGCCATGGACGACGCCGGCGTGGCGGCGCCGCTCTGGATCGCCACCGACGGCGCCGAGAGCGTCAGCCGGGCCGACCCGGTCCGCGACCCGGAGCAGGCCGCGGTCTCCGGGCTCGGCCGGGTCTTCGGCCTGGAGCACCCCGCCCGCTGGGGCGGCCTCGTGGACCTGCCGGAGACGCTCGACCAGCGCGTACTGACCCGCCTGGTCGCCGTGCTCGCCGGGATCGGGGAAGAGGACCAGCTCGCCGTCCGCGCCTCGGGGATCTTCGCCCGCCGCCTGTCCAGGGCGCCCAGGGCGCGGACCGACTCGGCCGAGCGCCGGCCGGCCCGCGGCACCGTACTGATCACCGGCGGCACCGGCGGCCTGGGCGCGAACGTCGCGCGATGGCTGGCCCGCGACGGCGCCGAGCACCTCGTGCTCACCAGCCGGCGCGGCGCCGACGCCCCCGGCGCCGCCGCGCTCGTGGCCGAACTCCAGGAGCTCGGCGCGCGGGTGACGGTGTCCAAGTGCGACGTGGCCGACCGCGACGCGCTCGCGGCCCTGGTCCGCGAGATCGAGGCCGACGCCCCCGTCCGATCGGTCTTCCACACCGCGGGCGTGCCCCACATGCAGCCCCTCACCCGGCTCGGACGGGACGAACTGGCCGAGGCCACCCAAGCCAAGATCGTCGGAGCCGCCAACCTGGACGCGGCCTTCGACGGGCCGCTCGACGCGTTCGTGCTGTTCTCGTCCGGCGCCGGGGTCTGGGGCGGCGCCCTGAACGGCGCGTACGCCGCCGGCAACGCCTACCTCGACGCGCTGGCCGCGCACCGCCGCGCCCGCGGCCTCGCCGCCACGGCCGTCGCCTGGGGCTTCTGGGACGCCGCGGGCGGCGGCATGACCACGCTCCTCGACGAGGAGGACGCCCGCAGGACCGGAGTCCGCTACATGGACGCCGGCCTGGCCATCGACGCCCTGCGGCAGGCCCTGGACGACGGCGAGACCAACCTGGTCGTCGCCGACGTCGACTGGGAACGGTTCTTCCCCATCTTCACCGCCGCCCGGCGGCGGCCCCTTCTCGACGGCGTCCCCGAGGCTGTGGCGGTGTTCCAGAAGGAGGCGGTAGCCGACTCCGAGTCCTCCGAGCTGCGCGCGAAGCTCCTCCCGCTGAGCGAGGACGAGCAGGACCGGCTGCTGGTCGCGCAGGTGCGCGAGCAGGTGGCCGCCGTGCTCGGGTACGCCCCCGGCGAGGTGGAGGTGGACCGGGCCTTCAGAGACCTCGGCTTCGACTCGGTCACCGCGGTCGAACTGCGCGGCAGGCTCAACGCCGCGCTGGGCGTGCGGCTCCCGGCGACCGTGGTCTTCGACTACCCGAACGTCAAGGCGCTCGCGGGCCTGGTCCGCGGCGAGATCCTGGGCACCCGGACGGAGGCCGGGCCCACCGGCGAGAGCCGCGGGCCGGTCTCCGACGACCCGATCGTGATCGTCGGGATGAGCTGCCGGATGCCCGGCGGCGTGACGAACGCCGACGACCTCTGGCGGCTGGTCGCCGAGGGCGGGGACGCGATCTCGGCCCTCCCGGACGATCGTGGCTGGGACGTCGAGGGGATCTACGACCCGGACCCCGAGGCCCAGCTCGCCTCGTACGTACGGGACGGCGGCTTCCTGCGTGACGCGGCCGAGTTCGACCCCGAGTTCTTCGGCATCAGCCCGCGCGAGGCCCTGGCCATGGACCCGCAGCAGCGGGTCCTGCTCGAAGCCTCGTGGGAGGCGATCGAGCACGGCCGGATCGAGCCCGGCTCGCTGCGCGGCACCCGTACCGGCGTCTTCGTCGGCGCGGCCTACGAGGAGTACGGCCGCCACTCCGACCAGGTCCCGCTGGAATCCGTGGGGCACCTGGTCACCGGCACGCTGAGCAGCATCGCGTCCGGCCGGGTCGCGTACGCGCTGGGGCTCGAAGGGCCCGCGGTGACGGTGGACACGGCGTGCTCGTCGTCGCTGGTGGCGCTGCACCTGGCGGCGCAGGCGCTGCGGAACGGCGACTGTGACCTGGCGCTGGCCGGCGGCGTCACGGTGATGTGCACCCCGCTCGGCTTCATCGGCTTCAGCCTCCAGGGCGCGCTCGCCCGGGACGGCAGGTGCAAGCCCTTCGCCGGCGCGGCGGACGGGTTCGCCCTGTCGGAGGGGGTCGGCATGCTGCTGGTGGAGCGGCTGTCGGACGCCCGCCGTAACGGCCACCCGGTGCTGGCGGTCGTCAAGGGTTCGGCCATCAACCAGGACGGGGCCAGCAACGGCCTGACCGCGCCGAACGGCCCTTCCCAGCAGCGGGTGATCCGCCAGGCGCTGGCCAACGCCGGGCTGTCGGGCGCCGAAGTGGACGTGGTCGAGGCGCACGGCACGGGCACGACTCTGGGCGACCCGATCGAGGCCCAGGCACTGATCGCGACCTATGGCCAGGAGCGGGACCAGCCGCTGTGGCTCGGCTCGGTCAAGTCGAACATCGGCCACACCCAGGCCGCCGCCGGTGTCGCCGGGGTCATCAAGATGGTCATGGCGATGCGGCACGGGATGTTGCCGCGGACGCTGCACGTGGACGAGCCGTCGCCGCACGTGGACTGGTCGGCCGGGGCCGTCGAGCTGCTGACCGAGGCCCGGCCGTGGGACGTTCAGGATCATCCGCGCCGCGCCGCCGTCTCCTCCTTCGGCATCAGCGGCACCAACGCCCACGTGATCATCGAGCAGGTGACGGGCACGGACGAGGAGCCCGAGCCCGTTGACGAGCCGCCGGTGGTGCCGTGGGTGCTGTCGGGTCGCAGCGCGGAGGCGTTGCGGGCGCAGGCGGGCCGGCTGGCCGATGCGGTGGCCGGGGTCCGGCCGGTGGATGTGGCGCATTCGCTGGTGGCTTCGCGGTCGGCGTTCGACCACCGTGCGGTGGTGATCGGTGCGGACCGGGAGGAACTGCTGGCCGGTCTGGACGAGGGCGCGGTGCGGGGTGTGGCCGGGCCGGGTGGCAAGACGGTGTTCGTCTTCCCCGGTCAGGGGTCGCAGTGGCTCGGCATGGGGGTGGAGTTGCTGGATGACTCGCCGGTGTTCGCGGCGCGGATGGCGGAGTGTGAGGCGGCGCTGTCGGAGTTCGTGGACTGGTCCCTCACCGAGGTGCTGCGCGGCGGGGAAGGCCTGGACCGGGTTGATGTGGTGCAGCCGGTGCTGTGGGCCGTGATGGTGTCGCTGGCTGAGGTGTGGCGCTCGCTCGGAGTGGTCCCGGCCGCGGTGGTCGGTCATTCCCAGGGGGAGATCGCCGCCGCCGTGGTGGCGGGTGCGTTGTCGCTTGAGGACGGCGCGCGGGTGGTGGCGTTGCGGAGTCAGGCGATCGTGGCGCTGGCCGGTCGGGGCGGTATGGCGTCGATCCCGCTGCCCGCTTCGGAGGTGGCGGTGGACGACCGGATCTCTATCGCGGCGGTGAACGGGCCTGCCTCGACGGTGGTGTCAGGCGATGCGGACGCCATTGAGGAATTCCTGGCTCGGCACGACGCGGTGCGGGCGCGGCGGATCGAGGTGGACTACGCCTCGCATTCGGCGCATGTCGAGGCGATCGAGGACGAATTGGCGGGCCTGCTGGCCCCGGTGACCCCGCGAACGAGCGAGGTGCCGTGGTACTCGACGGTGCGGCAGTGCTGGTTGACCGGGACCGAGGTGGATGCCGCGTACTGGTACGAGAATCTGCGGCGGACGGTGTGGTTGGAGCCGTCGGTGCGGGCGCTGGCCGAGCAGGGCCATGGGGTGTTCGTTGAGGTCAGTGCTCACCCGGTGCTGATGATGGCGGTGCAGGAGACGGTCGAGGACGTGGTGGCCTGCGGCACGCTCCGCCGCGACGACGGCGGTCTGCGCAGGCTGTGGACCAGCGCCGCCGAGCTGTGGGTACGCGGCGTGAACGTCGATTGGGCCCAAGCGCTGGAGCCGGCCGCCCCCCGGATGGTCGATCTGCCCACCTACGCCTTCCAGCACCAGCACTTCTGGCTGGAGGAGCGCACCGCGAGCGCGGGTGACGTCGGAGCCGCCGGGCTCGGAGCGGCCGGGCATCCCCTCCTCGCCGCCGCTGTCTCGCTGGCCGACTCCGACGGCGTGCTGCTGACCGGCAGGCTCTCGCTGAAGACCCACCCGTGGCTGGCCGACCACCAGGTCAACGGCCAGATCCTGCTGCCCGGCACGGCGTTCGTGGAGCTGGCCGTCAGGGCAGGTGACGAGGTCGGCTGCGACCTGCTCGAAGAGCTCACCCTGCAGGCCCCGCTCATCGTGCCGGAACGCGGCGCGGTCCAGCTCCAGCTGGCCGTCGGCGCCCCCTACGAGGACGGGCGGCGGCAGCTCACCGTCCACACCCGGCCCGACGGCGGAGCCGCCGACGAACCGTGGACCTGCCACGCCACCGGCGTGCTCGCGCCGGAGGCCGCCGCGCCGCCCGTCCAGGAGACGGCCGCCTGGCCGCCCGAGGGCGCGCAGCCGCTCCCGATGACCGGCCTGTACGACTGGCTCGGCGCGGTCGGCCTGGGCTACGGACCCACGTTCCAGGGCCTGAAGGCGGCCTGGCGGCGCGACCAGGAGCTGTTCGCCGAGGTGGCGCTCCCGGAAGGGACCGAGACCGGCGGATTCGGGCTGCACCCGGCGCTGCTCGACGCCGCGCTGCACAGCGTCGCGCTCAACGCGGCCACCGCCGAGGAGGGGCCGCGGATGCCGTTCGCCTGGACCGGCGTACGGCTGCACGCGACCGGCGCGACCTCGATCCGCGTCCGGCTCACCCCCCGCGGCACCGACGACGTGACGCTCGCCGTCACCGACACGACCGGCGTGCCCGTCGCGCACGTGGACTCGCTGATCCTGCGCCCGCTGCCCGCCGACCTCGGCGCCGAGCAGCGCGCCACCGGAGAGGACTCGCTCTACACGCTCGAATGGGCGCCGGTGCCCGCCGGCGAACCCGCGGGCGAGCAGCGATGGGCGGTCATCGGCGACCCGTCAGAACTGGCCGCCGCCGGGATCGACGCGGCCGCACACGCCGGCCTGGCCGAACTAGTGGCCACCGGATCGGTGCCCGAATGGGTGGTCGTCCCGCTGGACGGCGAACCGGAGCCCGATCTGGCCGCGGCGGTCGCCGACCGGACCTGCCAGGTGCTGGAGCTGCTGCAGACCTGGCTGGCCGAGGAGGGCTTCCCCGCCTCCAGGCTCGTCCTCCTCACCCGGGGCGCGGTCGCGACCACGGCGGAAGAGGAGGTGCCGGACCTGGTCGACGCGGGGGTCTGGGGGCTCGTCAGGTCCGCGCAGTCGGAGAGCCCCGAACGGGTCGTCGTCCTCGACCTCGATCGCGACGCGGACTCCTGGCGGGCGCTGCCCGCAGCACTAGCGACAGGCGAGGCGCAGCTCGCGATCAGGAACGGGACGGCGTACGCGCCCCGCCTGGCCCGGCCCGGAGCCGACGGCGCGCTGACCCCGCCGGCCGCTGCCGCGAACTGGCGGCTGGACGTCACCGCCCGTGGCACGCTCGACGACCTCGCGCTGCTCCCCACCCCGTCGGCGCCGCTCGCGTCCGGCGAGGTCCGCATCGGCACCAAGGCCATGGGCCTGAACTTCCGCGACGTGCTGATCGCCCTGGACATGTACCCGGGCGACGCGCCGATGGGCGGAGAGGGCGCCGGCGTCGTCATCGAGGTGGCCGACGACGTCACCACGCTCGCGCCCGGCGACCGGGTGATGGGCATCGTCGACGGCTTCGCCCGGGAGGCGGTCACCGACCACCGGCTGCTCGCCCGCATCCCGGACGACTGGACGTTCGCCCAGGCGGCGTCCGTGCCGATCGCCTTCGTCACCGCCTACCACGCACTGGTGGACCTCGCCGGGCTCCAGGCGGGCGAGGCGCTGCTCGTGCACGCCGCCGCGGGTGGCGTGGGCACGGCCGCCGTGCAGCTCGCGCACCACCTGGGCGCCGAGGTCTACGGCACCGCGAGCGAGAGCAAATGGGACGCGGTACGCGAGCTGGGCGTCCCCGCCGAGCGCATCGCCTCGTCCCGGACGCTGGAGTTCGCGCGGACCTTCGCCCCGGGCGTGGACGTCGTGCTCAACTCCCTCGCGGGCGAGTTCGTGGACGCCTCGCTGGGCCTGCTGCGGCCGGGTGGGCGCTTCATCGAGATGGGGAAGACGGACGTACGGGACCCGGCCGAGCTGCCCTCGGTCCGCTACCAGAACTTCGACCTCACCCTGCTCGGCCCGGCGCGCACCGGCGAGATCCTGGCCGAGATCGCCGCCCTGTTCGCGCGCGGCGCGCTCCGGCTCCCGCCGATCAGCACGTGGGACGTCCGCCGCGCCCCCGACGCGTTCCGGTACGTCGCCCAGGCCCGCCACATCGGGAAGGTCGTCCTGACCGCGCCGCCCGCCCTCGACCCCGAGGGCACCGTGCTCGTCACCGGCGGCACCGGCGCGCTCGGCGCGCTCGCCGCCAGGCGCCTGGTCACCGAGCACGGCGTGCGGCACCTGGTCCTGGCCAGTCGCCGCGGCCCCGCCGCCGACGGCGCGGCGGCGCTGGAGGAGGAGCTGACCGGGCTCGGCGCCACCGTGACGGTCGCCGCCTGCGACGCCGCCGACCGCGACGCCCTTGCCGCGCTGCTCGCGAGCATCCCCGCCGCGCACCCGCTGACCGGGGTCGTCAGCACGGCGGGCGTGCTCGACGACGGGATGATCTCCTCGCTCACCCCGGAGCGCGTCGAGGCCGTCATGCGCCCGAAGGTGACCGTTGCCGCCAACCTGCACGAGCTGACCGCCGATCTCGACCTGGCGCAGTTCATCCTGTATTCGGGCGCCGCGGGCATCCTCGGCAGCCCGGGCCAGGGCAACTACGCCGCGGCGAACACGTTCCTGGACGCGCTCGCCCAGCACCGCCGCGCCCGCGGGCTGGCGGCGACCTCCCTGGCCTGGGGCCTGTGGTCACCGCAGAGCGGCAGCGACATGACCGGCCACCTGGACGAGGCCGACCTGAGCAGGCTGAGCCGGTCCGGCATGGGCGCGCTCGACCTGGAGGAGGGCCTCGGCCTGTTCGACCGGGCGCTGAGCGTGGACGAGGCGGCGCTCGTGCCGATCCACCTGGATCTCGCCACGCTGCGCGCGGGCGCGGCCAAGGGGTTCGGCCACCCGCTCTTCCGCGGCCTGGTACGCATCTCCACGCGCCGCGTGCTCGCGGCGGAAACGCCCATGGGCGAGTCGCTCACCGACCGGCTGGCCGCCCTGCCGGAGGCGGAGCGGGCTCCGATGCTCCTCGACCTGGTACGCGGCCACGTGGCCGCCGTGCTCGGCTTCGCCGGGCCGGAGTCCGTCGAACCGGGACGGGCGTTCAAGGACCTCGGCTTCGACTCGCTGACCGCCGTGGAGCTGCGCAACCGGCTCAAGGCGGTCACGGGACTGCGGCTGCCCGTCTCCCTGATCTTCGACTACCCCAACGCCGCCGCGCTGGCCGGGCACCTGCTGGAGGAGCTGGCGCCACCCGCGCACAGCGCCGAACAGCAGGTCCTGGCCGAGCTCGACCGGATCGAGGCCAGGCTGGCCGTCATGGCGGCCGAATGCGCCACCGCCGGGGAGATCACCGCCCGGCTCGAACAGCTGGTCTTCTCCTGGAAGGAACGGCACCAAGAATCCGGAGCCACCGTCGAGGACGTGGCCGGCCAGCTCAGCTCGGCCACGGCCGACGAGATCATCAGTTTCATCGACAGCGAGTTCGGACTCTCCTGAGCAGGCGTCACCGAAGGCTAGGAAGGCAGCACACATGGCGACAGAAGAGCAGCTCGTCGAATACCTCAAGCGCGTGACGACCGAGCTCCACGACAGCAAGAAGCGGCTGCAGGCGGCCGAGGACAAGGACCACGAGCCCATCGCCATCATCGGCATCGGCTGCCGCTACCCCGGCGACATCGCGAGCCCCGAGGACCTGTGGCGGGTCGTGTCCGGCCGTACCGACGCCATCTCCGGGATGCCGGACGACCGCGGCTGGGACCTGGAGTCGATGTACAACCCCGATCCCGACGCGGTCGGCACCTCGTACGTCCGGGACGGCGGCTTCATGCGGGACGCCACCGCCTTCGACGCCGCGTTCTTCGGCGTCTCGCCGCGCGAGGCCGTGGCCATGGACCCGCAGCAGCGGCTGCTGCTCGAAACCTCGTGGGAGGCGATCGAGCGGGCCGGCATCGACCCGGACGCGCTGCGCGGCAGCCGGACCGGCGTGTTCGTGGGCGCCAACAGCCCCGAATTCCTCACGATGATGATGCAGGCGCCGCCGGAGCTGCAGGGCTACCTGATGACCGGCGTCGCCCCGAGCGTGGTGTCGGGCCGCGTCTCCTACACCCTGGGCCTGGAGGGACCGGCCGTCACGATCGACACGGCCTGCTCCTCATCCCTGGTGGCGCTGCACCTGGCGGTACGGGCGCTGCGCAACGGGGACTGCTCGCTGGCGCTGGCCGGGGCCGTGACCGTCCTGTCCACGCCGGGCACCTTCATCGGCTTCAGCCGGGTACGCGGGCTGGCCAGGGACGGTCGCTCCAAGGCGTTCTCCGCCGAGGCGGACGGCATGGGGCTCGCCGAGGGAGTCGGCATCCTCCTGGTCGAGCGGCTGTCGGACGCCCGCCGCAACGGCCACCCGGTGCTGGCGGTCGTCCGCGGCTCGGCGGTCAACCAGGACGGCGCCAGCAATGGCCTGACCGCGCCGAACGGCCCTTCCCAGCAGCGGGTGATCCGCCAGGCGCTCGCCGACGCCAGGCTCGCGCCCGTCCAGGTCGACGCGGTCGAGGCGCACGGCACGGGGACCCCGCTGGGTGACCCGATCGAGGCCCAGGCGCTGCTCGCCACCTATGGCCAGGACCGGGACCAGCCGGTGTGGCTCGGCTCGGTCAAGTCGAACATCGGCCACACGCAGGCCGCCGCCGGCGCGGCGGGCGTCATCAAGATGGTCATGGCGATGCGCAACGGCGTACTTCCCGCGACGCTGCACGCCGAGGAGCGCTCGCCGCACATCGACTGGTCGGCGGGCGCGGTCGAGCTGCTCACCGAGGCCCGCCCCTGGCCCGCGGGCGGCGAGCCGCGCCGGGCCGGCGTGTCGTCGTTCGGCATGAGCGGCACGAACGCGCACGTGGTGCTGGAGGAGGCGCCCGCCGAGACCCCGGCGGAGCCCGGCGGGGAGCTGCCCGTCGTGCCGTGGACGCTCTCGGCCAGGACCGGTGAGGCGTTGGAGCGGCAGGCCGGACGGCTGGCCTCGTGGACCCGGTCGCATCCCGAGCAGGGTGTGGTGGACGTCGGCTGGTCGTTGCTCGGCCGCTCGGCGTTCGACCACCGTGCGGTGGTGATCGGTGCGGACCGGGAGGAACTGCTGGCCGGTCTGGACGAGGACGCGGTGCGGGGTGTGGCCGGGCCGTGCGGCAAGACGGTGTTCGTCTTCCCCGGTCAGGGGTCGCAGTGGCTCGGCATGGGCGTCGAGCTGTTGGACGACTCGCCGGTGTTCGCCGCGCGGATGGCGGAGTGTGAGGCGGCGCTGTCGGAGTTCGTGGACTGGTCCCTCACCGAGGTGCTGCGTGGCGGGGAAGGTCTGGACCGGGTCGATGTGGTGCAGCCGGTCCTGTGGGCCGTGATGGTGTCGCTGGCCGAGGTGTGGCGCTCGCTCGGCGTGACACCGGCCGCCGTGGTCGGTCATTCCCAGGGGGAGATCGCCGCCGCCGTGGTGGCGGGTGCGTTGTCGCTTGAGGACGGCGCGCGGGTGGTGGCGTTGCGGAGCCAGGCGATCGTGGCGCTGGCCGGTCGGGGCGGTATGGCGTCGATCCCGCTACCGGCTGCAGAAGTGATCTCAGGTGACCGGATCTCGATCGCGGCGGTGAACGGGCCTGCCTCGACGGTGGTGTCAGGCGATGCGGACGCCATTGACGAATTGATTGCCGGCTATGAGGCGCAGGGGGTGCGGGCGCGGCGGATCGAGGTGGACTACGCCTCGCATTCGGCGCATGTCGAGGCGATCGAGGAGGAGCTGGCGAGGCTGCTGGCTCCGGTGACGCCGCGAGCGGGCGAGGTGCCGTGGTATTCGACGGTGCGGCAGTGCTGGTTGACCGGGGCCGAGGTGGATGATGCGTACTGGTACGAGAACCTGCGGCGGACGGTGTGGTTGGAGCCGTCGGTGCGGGCGCTGGCCGAGCAGGGCCATGGGGTGTTCGTTGAGGTCAGTGCTCACCCGGTGCTGATGATGGCGGTGCAGGAGACGGTCGAGGACGTGGTGGCCTGCGGCACGCTGCGCCGCGACGACGGCGGTCTGCGCAGGTTGTGGACGAGCGCCGCCGAGCTGTGGGTACGCGGCGTGGAGATCGACTGGGCCGGTGTGTACGAGCCCGCCCGGCCGAACCAGGTCGAACTACCCACCTACGCCTTCGAGCGCGAGCCGTACTGGCCCAAGACCGTCCAGTCCAACGGCGACCTCACCCAGGTCGGCCTGGGCCCCGCCGGGCACCCGCTGCTGGCGGCGGCGGTGTCGCTCGCGGACGGCGAGGGTGTGCTGCTGACCGGCAGGCTCTCGTTGAAGACCCACCCGTGGCTGGCCGACCACCAGGTCAACGGCCAGGTGCTGCTGCCCGGCACGGCGTTCGTGGAGCTGGCCGTCAGGGCCGGTGACGAGGCCGCCTGCGACCTGCTCGAAGAGCTGACCTTGCAGGCCCCGCTGATCCTGCCCGAGCGTGGCGGCGTCCAGGTGCAGGTGGCCGTGGGGGCGCCCGACGAGGACGGGCGGCGGGCGCTGACCATTCACGCCCGGCTCGACGACGAGCCCTGGACCAGGCACGCCACCGGTTTCCTCGCCAAGGACACCGGCGCCGTGGCGTTCGGCGAGCCGTCGTGGCCGCCCGCGGGCGCGACCGCCGTCGGCGCCGACGACGTCTACGAGCTGCTCGCGGGCATCGGCGTCGGCTACGGCGCGGCCTTCCGCGGCCTGCGGGCCGTCTGGCGGCGCGACCGGGAGCTGTTCGCCGAGGTCGCCCTGCCCGAGGAGGCCGCCGCGGACCTGGCCGGATTCGGGCTGCACCCGGCGCTGCTCGACGCGGCCATCCAGCCGCTCGCCGTGGGCGACTTCTTCCCCGCTCAGGACGGCGCCGGGCCCGTCCTGCCCTTCGCCTGGACCGGCGTGCGGCTGGCCGCCACCGGCGCGGCCACGTTACGGGTCCGGCTGGCGCCCGCGGGAGCGAACGCGGTCCGCATCGAGGTGGCCGACGCCACCGGCGCACCTGTCGCCTCCGTGGACTCGCTGGTCGTGCGGGCGATGGCCGCCGCCGACCTCAAGGTCGCCGCGGACCCGCTGCGGGACGCGCTGTTCGCCCTCGAATGGGTGCCCGCGCAGCCCGCCCCCGCCCGGGACGGCATCCGATACGCGCTCGCGGGCGGTGATCCCTCCCGGCTCGGCCTGCCGGTGGACGCCCTCGACCCGGACGGCCCCGTGCCGGACCTGGCGATCCTGGTCTGCACCCCGTACGCGGGCGACGACCCGGCCGCCGGCGCCCGCGCCGCGACCGGTGAGGTGCTGGCAGCCGCCCAGTCCTGGCTCGAACAGGAGCGGTACGCCGACGTGCCCCTGGTCGTCCTCACCCGGGGAGCCATCGGCGACGACCTGCCGGGCGCCGCCGTATGGGGGCTGATCCGCTCGGCCCAGTCGGAGAACCCCGGCCGGTTCGTCCTCCTCGACGTGGACGGCACGGACGCGTCCTGGCAGGCGGTCCCCGCCGCCCTCGCCTCGGGCGAACCCCAGCTCGCGCTGGTCGAAGGCGAGGCCCTGGTCCCGCGGCTGGCCCGGCACCGCGCCGCGGAGCCCGCCGGCCACGGCACGTGGTCCCCCGACGGGACCGTGCTGATCACCGGCGGCACCGGGACCCTGGGCGGGATCGTCGCCCGTCACCTGGTGACCGAGCACGGGGTCCGGCGGCTGGTGCTGATCAGCCGGCGCGGCCCCAACGCCGACGGCGCGGCCGACCTGATGACCGAGCTGACCGGGCTGGGCGCGGACGTGACCGTCACCGCCTGCGACGCCGCCGACCGGCAGGCGCTGGCGGACGTGCTGGCCGCCATCCCGGACGAGCACCCGCTCACCGGCGTCGTCCACACGGCCGGCGCGCTGGACGACGGCGTCCTGGCCGCGCTGACGCCCGAGCGGATCGACAACGTGCTGCGGGCCAAGGCCGACGCCGTCCTGAACCTGCACGAGCTGACCAAGGACCTGCCGCTGACCGCGTTCGTGCTGTTCTCGTCGGCCGCCGGCGTCTTCGGCGGCCCCGGCCAGGGCAACTACGCGGCCGCCAACGCGTTCGTGGACGCCCTCGCGCAGTGGCGCGGGCGGCTCGGCCTGCCCGCCCTGTCCCTGGCCTGGGGACTGTGGGAGCAGGACAGCGGGCTGACCGGCACCCTCAGCGAGACCGACCGGGCGCGACTGGCGCGCACCGGGGTCGCGCCGCTGTCCACCGCCGACGGGCTCGCGCTGCTGGATGCGGCCTGCGCCGCCGACCGGGCGGCGCTGGTGCCGATCCGGCTGGAGTTCGCCGCGCTGCGGATGGCGGCCCAGTTCGGGGCGCTACCCACGATCCTGCGGGAGCTCGTCCCCACCTCCAAGCGGCGGGTGGTGGGCAACGACCCGGCCGCCGCGTCGGAGCTGCGCGAGCGCCTGGCCCGCATGCCCGAGGCCGAGCACGCGAGGGTGCTGCTCGACCTGGTGCTCGGCCAGGTGGCGACCGTGCTCGGCTACCGCGACGCCGGCGCCGTGGAGCAGGACCGCCCGTTCAACGAGGCTGGGTTCGACTCCCTGACCGCCGTCGAGTTCCGCAACAGGATGAACGCGGCCACCGGGCTGCGGCTGCCCGCCACGCTGATCTTCGACTACCCGACGCCCGTCCAGCTGGTCCAGTACCTGCGGGGCCGCCTGCTCGACGGGCCCCAGACGGCCGTCTCCGCCACGACCTGGGCCGGTGAGGAGGAGCCGATCGTCATCGTCGGCATGAGCTGCCGCCTCCCCGGCGGCGTCACCAACCCCGACGAGCTGTGGAACCTGGTGGCCGAGGGCGGCGACGCGATGTCGATGTTCCCCTCCGACCGCAACTGGAACCTGGACGAGCTCTACCACCCGGACCCCGAGCACCCCGGCACCACGTACGCCCGCGAGGGCGGCTTCGTCTACGACGCCACCGCGTTCGACCCGGCGTTCTTCAGCATCTCGCCCAGGGAGGCCGTGGCCATGGACCCCCAGCAGCGCCTGCTGCTGGAGAGCTCGTGGGAGGCGCTGGAGCACGCCGGCATCGACCCGGCCGGGCTGCGCGGCAGCAAGACCGGCGTGTACGTCGGCCTGATGTACCACGACTACGGGATGCACCTGCAGCAACCGGCGAGCGACCTCGAGGGCCTGGTCGGCACCGGCATCTCGGCCGGCGTCGCCTCCGGGCGGGTGTCGTACACCTTCGGGTTCGAGGGCCCGTCGGTCACCCTCGACACCGCCTGCTCCTCCTCGCTGGTGGCGCTGCACATGGCGATCCAGGCGCTGCGGCGCGGCGAGTGCTCGCTGGCCCTGGCCGGCGGGGTCACCGTGCTGTCCACCCCCTCCGTGTTCGTCGACTTCAGCCGCCAGCGCGGGCTGGCCTCCAACGGCCGCTGCAAGTCGTTCGCCGCGGCCGCCGACGGCACCGGCTGGGCGGAAGGCGTGGGCATGCTGCTCGTCGAGCGGCTCTCCGACGCGCGCCGCAACGGCCACCCCATCCTGGCCGTCGTACGCGGCAGCGCGATCAACCAGGACGGCGCCAGCTACGGGCTCACCGCGCCCAACGGCCCCTCCCAGCAGCGGCTCATCGAGCAGACGCTGGCCGACGCGGGGCTGGGCACCGCCGACGTCGACGCCGTCGAGGGCCACGGCACCGGCACCACCCTCGGCGACCCGATCGAGGCGCAGGCCATCGTCGCCACCTACGGCCAGGACCGGCCGCAGGACCGGCCGCTCTACCTGGGCTCGGTGAAGTCGAACCTCGGCCACACCCAGGCCGCGGCCGGAGTGGCGGGCGTCATCAAGATGGTGATGGCCATGCGGCACGGCGTGCTGCCGAAGACCCTGCACGTGGACGAGCCGACGACGCACGTCGCGTGGGACGCCGGCGCCGTCAGGCTGCTCACCGAGGCCACCCCGTGGCCGGAGACCGGCAGGCCGCGCCGCGCGGGCGTCTCCTCCTTCGGCATCAGCGGCACCAACGCGCACGTCATCGTGGAGCAGATCCAGGAGGAGCCCGCCGCGCCGCCGGCGGAGACCGGGCGGCCGGTGATCCCCTGGGTGCTGTCGGCCAAGACGCAGGACGCACTGAAGGCCCAGGCCCGCCGGCTGCGCGAGCACCTGGCGGCCCGGCCCGCCCGCCCGGCCGCGGACCTGGCCTGGTCGCTCGCCACCACGCGGTCCTCGTTCAAGCGGCGGCTGGTCGTCCTGGGCGCCACCCGTGACGAGCTCGCCGCCGGGCTGGAGGCGGCGATCGAGGGGACGGCGGCGGACAACGTGATCACCGGATCGGCGGCCCGCGGCAGGACGGCATACCTCTTCACCGGCCAGGGCAGCCAGCGCCCGGCCATGGGGGAGGAGCTGTACGCGGCCTACCCCGAGTACGCCGAGGCCTTCGACGCGGTCTGCGCCAGGTTCGACCGGCACCTCGACCGGCCGCTGCGCGAGGTCATCGCCGGCGACGCCGACCTGCTCAAGCAGACGCGGTACACGCAGGCGGCGCTGTTCGCCGTCGAGGTCGCCCTGTTCCGGGTCCTGGAGGCGTGGGGCGTGCGGCCCGACTACCTGGCCGGCCACTCCATCGGCGAGATCGCCGCCGCGCACGTCGCCGGCGTGCTGTCGCTGGACGACGCGGTGACGCTCGTCGCCGCCAGGGGCAGGCTGATGCAGGCGCTGCCGCCCGGCGGCGCGATGGTCTCGGTGCGCGGCGCCACCGAGGAGGAGGTGCTGACGCTGCTCGCCGGGTACGAGGAGCGCGTCGGCATCGCCTCGCTCAACGGGCCGGCGTCCCTGGTCCTGTCCGGTGACGAGACGAGCGTGCTGGAGCTGGCCGAACGGCTGGCCCGGCGCGGCTGCAAGACCAAGCGGCTGACCGTCAGCCACGCGTTCCACTCGCCGCTGATGGAGCCCGCGCTGGAGGAGTTCGTGAGCGTGGCGCGGGGGCTGGCCTTCCAGCCGCCCGCCATCCCCATCGTCTCCAACGTCACCGGCGAGCTCGCCACCGCCGACGAGCTGACCTCGCCCGAATACTGGGCCCGCCACCTGCGGCAGGCCGTGCGCTTCTGCGACGGCGTGCGAACCCTGCGGGACCAGGGCGTGTCCACGTTCCTGGAGCTCGGCCCGGACGCCGTGCTGTCGGCCATGGTCGAGGACTGCCTGGACGGCTGGAACGGCGTCGCCGCGCCGGTGCTGCGCCGCGACCGGGCCGAGGCGACCACCCTGGTCGAGGCCCTGGCCCGGGCGCACGCGAACGGCGTCGGCATCGACTGGGGCGCGGTGATCGGCACGGGCACGCCCGTACCGCTGCCGACCTATCCCTTCCAGCGGCAGCGCTACTGGCCGGACGCGCCCCGGCACGAGGAGGCCGCGGGGCCCGACCAGGAGTTGTGGGACGCCGTCGCCCGGGGCGACCGCGACGGCCTGCTCGCAGTGCTCGGTCTGCGCGGCGCGGCGACGCTCGACGAGCTGCTGCCCGCGCTGGCCAGATTGCGCGGCCAGGACGGCGCCGACCACGCGGACGTGCGCTACCAGCTCGGCTGGCAGCCCCTGACGGACCTGCCCGCACCCGCGCTCCGCGGCACCTGGCTGGTGGTCGCCCCCGACGGCGCCGGCCCGGACGGGACGCCGGTCGGCACCGCATCGGGCCAGGCGCTGGTGGCCGGGCTCGCGGCGCACGGCGCGGACACCGTACGGCTGTCCGCGATGCCGGACACCGACGGTGGCGTGGCGGGCGTCGTGTGCCTGCTGCCGGAAGGCGCGACCGCTCCGGCGCTCCCGGCGGGATCGGCGCCGGTCTGGTTCCTCACGCGGGGGGCGATCCAGGTGGCGCCGTCCGACCCGCCGGCCGGGCCGCAGGCCGCCCGCGACTGGGGCGATCTGCGGGCCACGGCCGGTCAGGGGCGCGGCGGGCTGATCGACCTGCCGGACCGGCTGGACGAGCAGGTCATGCGCCGGTTGTGCGGGGTGCTGTCCGGGCTGACCGGCGAGAACGAGGTGGCGGTGCGCTCCGGCGGGGCCTTCGCCCGCAGGCTGCGCCCGGCACCGCCGCGCGGCGCCCCGACCGGCCGCGAATGGCGTCCCGGCGGCACGGTCCTGGTGGCCGGTCCGCTCGACGAAACCGCCGCCGAGCTGGCCAGATGGGCCGCGCGCAACGGCGCGGACGAGGTCGTCCTGACCCAGCCGCACGCCGAGCTCGAAAGCGAGCCTGGCGTGGTCGTCCGGGCCGTCGGCGGGCGGCTGCCCGCGGGCCGGGTGACCGCCGTCGTCTGCACGACCGCCGAGGCGGCGTACGCGCTCGACAAGCCCGCCCGCGCCGGGGACGTGCCCGTCTTCCTCATGCTGGCCCCGGCGCACGCCGCCTGGGGCGGGGACGGCGCCGGCACGTACGAGTACTTCACCGCGCTCGCCGACGAGCGGCTCGCGTCCGGGCAGCCCGCGCTGGCCGTCGCGGCGGGCCTCAAGGAGCCCGCGGACGCGGTCTCCGCCGTCCGCCAGGCCATTCGCCAGGGGGACAGGGCGCTCGTCGTCGCCGACCCGGACTGGGCCGCGCTCGCCGCGGCCGGGCCCGCCCGGCTGCTGGGGGAGATCCCGCAGGCGGCGGCCCGGCAGGACGGGCCGGACGACGTGGTGGACGGCATCGCCGCCTTCCGCCGCCTGCTGTCCGACAGCCCGGCCGACGAGCACCACGGCATCGTGCTCGACGTGGTACGCGGCCAGGCCGCCGCGATCCTGCAGCTGCCGCTGCCCGACGCGGTGGAGCGGGACGCGGAGTTCTTCGAGCTGGGCTTCTCCTCGATGGCCGCGGTGGAGCTGCGCAACCGGCTCGTCGAGCTGACCGGCATCGAGGTGGCGGCCGACGCGATCTACGACTACCCGACCCCCGCCGAGCTGGCCGAGCACCTGCTCGCGGAGGCCGTGAGCTGAGCTCACGGACCCACCCTCGCGGGCCCACCCTCGCGGCCCTCACCCCTCGCGGACCCCACCTCTCGCGGACCCCACCTGAGAAAGGACGCACCCATGCAGGATGGCTGCACGCCCTGGCCGGAGGAGTTCGCCGAGCGCTACCGCTCGGCCGGTCACTGGCGCGACGAGACGTTGGGCGAGATCCTCGGCGCGCGGGCGCGCTCCCACCCGGACAAGCTCGCCCTCGTGGCAGGCGACCACCGGTGGAGCTACGCCGAGCTGGACAGCCGGGCCGACCGCATGGCGGCGCGGCTGCGCGAGATCGGCATCGGCCCGGGGGACCGGGTCGTCGTGCAGCTCCCCAACGTCCCGGAGCTCGTCGCGCTGCTGTTCGCCCTGTTCAGGATCGGTGCGCTGCCGGTCATGGCGCTGCCGGCCCACCGCGGCAGCGAGATCACGTACTTCTGCGAGTTCACGGAGGCGGCCGCGTACGTCATCCCGGACGTGCACGCCGGGTTCGACTACCGGGACCTGGCCGCCGACGTGGCCGCGCGGGTGCCCACGCTCAAGCACGTGCTCGTCGCGGGCGACCCGGGCGGCTTCACCCGGCTGGACTACGCGGACACCGGGGCGGCCGGCCTGCCCCGGCCCGACCCCGCCGGCGTGGCGCTCTTCCTGCTGTCGGGCGGTACGACCGGCGTGCCCAAGCTCGTGCCCCGCGCGCACCAGGAGTGGGCCTACAGCGGGCGCGCGGTCGCCGAGGCGTGCGACTACGGCGAGGAGACCGTCCATCTGGTGAGCCTGCCGCTGTGTCACAACTGGCCGCTGACCCACGGGCTGCTGGCCACCTTCCACGCCGCCGGCACGCTCGTGCTGGCGCCCGTCCCCAGCCCGGACGAGACCTTCCCGCTCATCGAGCGGGAAGGGGTGACCGAGACCGGCCTGATCCCCGGCGCGGCCCTGCTGTGGATGGAGGCCGCCGAGTGGGACGAATACGACCTGTCCAGCCTGCGCCGCGTCACGATCGGCGGGTCGAAGCTCCAGAACGAGCTGGCCCGCCGGGTCCAGCCCGCGCTCGGCTGCCGGCTCCAGCAGGCCTTCGGCATGGCCGAGGGATTGTGCGGGTTCCACCGGTGGGACGACCCGGAGGACGTGGTCCTGGTCAGCCAGGGGCTGCCCGTCTCCCCGGACGACGAGGTGCGGGTCGTCGACGAGGACGACCGCGACGTCGCGCCGGGCGAGGTGGGGCAGCTCCTGGCGCGCGGCCCGTACACGGTGCGCGGCTACTACCGGGCGCCCGAGCACAACGCCAGGACGTTCACCGCCGACGGCTACTACCGGACCGGCGACCTCGTACGGCTGCTGCCGGCCGGGCACATCGTCTTCGAGGGCAGGGTCAAGGACCAGATCAACCGGGGCGCCGAGAAGATCGCGGCCGAGGAGGTGGAGAACCACCTGCTCGCGCACCCGGGCGTCAGGGAGGTCGCCCTGGTGGGCCTGCCCGACGAGGTGCTCGGCGAGCGGGCGTGCGCGTGCGTCGTGCCCCGCGGCACGCCGCCGGCGCTCGGCGACCTGACCGCGTTCCTGCGAGAGCGCGGGGTGGCGGCCTTCAAGTTCCCCGACCGCCTGGAGATCGTCCAGGAGCTCCCGGTCACCCCGCTCGGCAAGGTCAGCAAGAAGGCGCTCGCCGGGATGTTCAGCTAACCCACGCTCGCAGAGGATGTACCCGATGCACGTCGCAGACATCGACTTGCCCGGCTTCCTGGAAGTGCACGCCAAGGCCACCATCGAGGCGCGCAACAACGCCTGCCCGGCGCTGGCGACCTGGCGCCAGGAGATCCCGCCCGTGGACCCGGTCGGGCTGCTGAGACCGCTGTTCGAGCGGTCCACGCGGACCTTCGTCTGGATGTCGCCGCACGCCAGCGTCATAGCGATGGGCAGCGCGACGGACTTCACGCACACCGGCCACGACAGGTTCGCCGGCATCCGGCGAGGCTGGGAGCGGGCGGCCGGGACCGCGGTCGTCGGCGGGCCGGGGCCGCGCGCCATGCCGTCGCTGGTCGGCGGGTTCGCCTTCGCACCGCGCCCCGGGCCGCTGCCCGAGGCGCTGATGTGGGTGCCCAGGGTGCTGATCTCGCGGGACCCTGACGGCACGACGTCGCTCGCGCTCAGCGTCAGCGTCGACCCCCGGCCCACCACGACGGACGGGCCCGCGCGCACGGTCGCGGACGCCTTCGCCCTGATCTCGTCCGGCGGGATCCGTCCCTGCCCAAGCCCGCTGCTCCCGGGCACGACCATGATCGAGGTCCCCTCCGCGTCGGAGTGGAAGGCGCTGGTCGCGCACACCACCGAGCAGATCGCCCGCGGCAGGTTCGACAAGGCCGTGCTGGCCCGCCAGCTGCGGATCACCTCCCCGTGGGGGTACGACCTGGCCTCCGTGCTGGGGTCCCTGCGCGACACGCAACCGGGGAGCACCGTCTTCGCCGTGGCCGCGTACGGGCACGCCTTCGTCGGCGCCACCCCGGAGCGGCTGGTCGGCCTGCGCGGCGGCCGGGCCGAGTCGATGAGCCTGGCGGCGTCCATGCCGCGCGGCGCGACGCCCGCCGAGGACGCGTGCCTGCGCGCCGCCCTGCTGCAGGACGACAAGAGCCGGCGCGAGCAGCGGATCGTCACCGCGACGCTGCGGCACGCGTTCGACCAGGTGTGCCGCACGGTCACGGTGCCGGACGAGCCGCACGTGCTCGACCTGCCGAACCTGCGGCACCTGCACACCCGCATCGTCGGCGAGATCGCCGACCCGGAGACCGCCAGCGTCCTCGACCTGGTGGAACGATTGCACCCGTCACCCGCCGTCGGCGGTCATCCGCGCCACGCCGCGCTCGAGTGGGTGCGCGACGCCGAGCCCTTCGACCGCGGCTGGTACGCGGGCCCCGTCGGGTGGATGAACGACGAGCAGGAGGGCGAGTTCGCGGTGGCGATCCGCTCGGCGCACGTGCAGGACGAGACCGCGACCCTGTACGCCGGGTGCGGCATCGTGGCGGGCTCCGACCCGGAGGCCGAGCTGGAGGAGACCCGGCTCAAGTTCCGGCCCATGCTAAATGCGCTGGCGATTCCGTTGTCGGAAAGGGCACCATATAGACAGTCCCGATGAGAAGATCTTGGAAACGACCGGTCTCTGGAGGGGCTGGAAATGATTGAAATAACCGGCTTGACGAAACGCTACGGCAATAAAACCGCGGTCGACGGATTGACGTTCGGCGTCCACCCCGGGCGGGTCACCGGATTTCTCGGCCCCAACGGCGCGGGCAAATCCACCACGATGAGGGCCATTCTCGGCCTCGACCGCCTCGACGGGGGAAGCGTGACGGTCAACGGGCGCGCCTACGCGGGCCTGCCCCGGCCGATGCGCGAGGTGGGCGCCCTGCTGGACGCCCGCGCCGTGCACCCCAGGCGCACGGCCCGCAACCACCTGCTCTGCATCGCCCAGACCAACGCCATCCCCGCCCGTCGGGTGGACGAGGTCCTGCGCCTGGTCGGGCTGGAGTCGGTGGCGGGCAAGCGCGCCGGCGGCTTCTCGCTGGGCATGGGGCAGCGGCTCGGCATCGCGGTGGCGCTGCTCGGCGACCCGAAGGTGCTGTTATTCGACGAGCCCGTCAACGGCCTCGACCCCGAGGGCATCAAGTGGATCCGCGAGCTGATGCGGGGGCTGGCCGCGGAAGGCCGTACCGTGCTGGTCTCCAGCCACCTGATGAGCGAGATGGCGCAGACCGCCGACCATCTCATCGTGATCGGCAGGGGAAAGCTGATCGCGGACATCGGCATCAGCGAGTTCGTCCGGCAGGGCTCCAACGTGCTGGTGCGGGCCGAGGAGCACGAGCTGCTCGTCCCGCTCCTGACCGAGGCCGGCGCCACCGTCCACCCGGGCGCCGACGGCGCCCTCATCGTCACCGGGCTGGAGCCCAGGGAGATCGGCAAGGCGGCGCTGGCCGCCGGGGTGGTGCTGACGGAGCTGACGCCGCAGCGCTCCCTGGAGCAGGCCTACATGGATCTGACCCGTGACAGCATCGAGTTCCAGGCGAGTGTGGCATGAGCGTGGCCATCGCGGACACGATCCGCTCCGAGTGGACCAAGTTCCGCACGATACCGTCCAACATCCCCACGATCCTCACCGCCGTGGCGCTCATGGTCGGCCTGGGCGCGGCCACCGCCAACGGCGCGGCCGAGGGCTACCTGGCGGCCTCCGCGACCGGCCGGGCGATGTTCGACCCCACCTACATCAGCATGTACGGCGGGTTCCTGTTCGCCCAGATCACCGTGGGCGCGCTGGGCGTGCTCGTGGTGACCCACGAGTACGCCACCGGCCTGATCCGCACCAGCGTGACCGTGGTCCCGCGGCGCGGCCGGCTGCTGGCCGCCAAAGTTGCCACGTTCGGGCTGATCGCCCTGCTGACGGGCCTGGTGGCGGGCTTCGGCGCGTACTTCCTCGGGCAGCGGGTGATCGGGGCGGCCGGCGCGCCCACCGCCTCGCTCGGCCAGCCGGGCGTGCTGCGCGCCATCGTCGGCATGGGCCTGATCTGGGCGCTGGTCGGCCTGGTCGGCGTGGCGGTCGGCGGCCTGCTGCGGGCCACGATGAGCGCCACGACCGTGGTGGTGGCGATCAACTTCATCATCCCCGTCATCACGCCCAGGCTGCTGCCCGACGCGGTCGGCGACTGGGTGACGACGTACTGGCCGATCTCGGCGGGCCTCCAGATCACCACCACCGTGCAGCTGCCGGATCGGATGCTCCCGTGGTCCGGGCTCGGCGTGATGGCCGCGTTCACCGCGGTCCTGCTGTTCGTGGCGTTCGCGCTGTTCCGCTCGCGCGACACCTGAGAGATTCCCCAGCTCCCGGCGCGCGTCACGCGCGCCGGGAATTCGGCGTGCCGTACGGCCCCGAAGTGGGGCTTGAGCGGCCTCTTTAATGGGCGCTAGGGGTTACCCGCCTTATCCCGGCTCGCGAATACTGATGACGCTTGACCGGGAAATTCTGGCGGGGAGGGGCGTTCAACAATGGCGTCGAGTTTCGCGAACGGCCAGTGCCGTTCCTTCCGCGGCGACGGGCGGCCGGACCTGTTGGTGCGCAACACGGAAACCGGCGAATTGTTCGTCCATCCGCACAGCGGCGAGTTCAACGGGACCGAAACCTACGGCGACCCGGTGAAGATCGGTGACGGCTTCGGCTGGTGGCGGTTCTTCTTCGTCCGCGCCGTCGACGCGACCGGCGACGGGCACGCCGACATCTGCGCGTTCAGCGCCAGCGAGTACGGCATCAATCCCGGCGAGAACGGCGAGCACGGCTTCTTCCTGCTGCGCAACCTGGGCGGCCCCGGCGAGATCGGCCCGTTCGCCGATCCGATCCGCGTGTCCGGCAAGCGCGACGACGGCCGGGAGTGGGAGACGATCGGGTTCGCCGACGTGACCGGCACCGGCCCCGACGACACGTTCGGCAAGGGCAAGGATGCCGGCAACGTGGACGTCTTCCCCCACCGCGACCAGGGGGTCGTGCGGAACGACACCTACGACAAGGACCCGGTGCGGCTCACCGAGGTCGGCGTCGACGACCTTCCCGTCGCCATGGCCGACTTCACCGGCAACGGCAACCTGGACCTGCTGGTCCGCCGCGCGAACGGCGACCTCGACCTGTACGAGTTCGCGGCCCCGCCCGGCACCCCGGCCGCCGCGGACACCGAGGGCACCTGGTACACCGTCGCCCACGGCTGGCAGGACATGCGCCTGGTGACGCTCACCGACATCGACCTGGACGGCCGGCCCGACCTGCTGGGCCTGCGCCCCGACGGAACGCTCGAGGCGTATCAGCACTCCGGGAAATTCAGGCCCGAGGACCCGCTCGACCTCTTCCGCGAGCCGGTCACCGTCGGCACCGGATTCGGCAAGTACGACGTCATCAGCTGATGGCCCAAGAGCGTTTCCCTGCCCTCTGCTCGCTCCGTCGGAAACTGGATTGGTTCAATGTCCTACGAACGCTCCTCTCGTAGTTTCTCCGACGACGCGGTGGCGATCGTCGGCATATCCTGCCGCCTTCCCCAGGCCCCGGACCCGGACTCCTTCTGGCGGCTGTTGCGCGACGGGGGCGACGCCGTCACCGACGTTCCCAGCGGCCGGTGGAACTCCCCGGAGACCGAATCGCTCCGCGGCGGCTTCCTCACCGGCATAGCCGAGTTCGACGCCGAGTTCTTCGGGATCTCGCCGAACGAGGCCGCGATGATGGACCCCCAGCAGCGGCTGCTCATGGAGCTGAGCTGGGAGGCGCTCGAAGACGCCGGCATCGTCCCGGACAGCCTGCGGGGCAGCGGCACGAGCGTCTTCATCGGCGCCATGGCCGGCGACTACGCCCAGCTGCTGCAGGGCACCGGCCGCGCGGCGCTGACCCGGCACAGCCTCACGGGCATCAGCCGGGCCCTGCTCGCCAACCGGATCTCGTACACGCTCGGGCTGAACGGCCCCAGCATGACCGTGGACTCCGCCCAGTCGGCCTCGCTCACCGCCGTGCACCTGGCCTGCGAGAGCCTGCGCAGCGGCGAGTCGGGCCTGGCCATCGTCGGCGGCGTGAACCTCAACCTGACCCCCGACAGCACGCTCGCCGCGCTCCGGTTCGGCGCACTGTCGCCCGACGGCAGATGCTTCACCTTCGACGCCCGCGCCAACGGCTACGTCCGCGGCGAGGGCGGCGGCATCGTCGTGCTCAAGCCGCTGGCCCGCGCGCTCGCCGACGGCGACCACGTCCACTGCGTCGTCGCGGGCAGCGCCGTGAACAACGACGGAGGCGGCGACGGGCTCACCGTCCCCGACCAGGACGCCCAGGAAGAGGTCATCCGGCTGGCCTGCGAGCGGGCCGGCGTGCCGGCGGCCGACGTCCAGTACGTCGAGCTGCACGGCACCGGAACCCGGGTCGGCGACCCCGTCGAGGCACGCGCCCTCGGCGCCGCCATCGGCGCCGCCAAGGACGCGGGCACGCCGCTGCTCGTCGGCTCGGCGAAGACCAACATCGGCCACCTGGAAGGCGCCGCCGGAATCGTCGGCCTGCTCAAGACCGTGCTGGCCATCCGGCACCGCGAGCTGCCGGCGTCACTCAACTTCGAGACGCCCAGCCCGCTGATCCCGTTCGACGAGCTGAACCTGCGCGTCAACACCGCGCTGTCCGCCTGGCCGCGCGCCGGCGAACCGCTGGTCGCCGGGGTCAGCTCGTTCGGCATGGGGGGCGCCAACTGCCACGTGGTGCTCGCCGAGCACCCGCAGGAGACGCCGCGACCGGCGCCCGGTCCCGCCGGGCCGGTGATCCTGCCGCTGGCCGGGCAGAGCGAGGCCGCGCTCCGCGCCCAGGCGGGCCGGCTGCGCGACCACCTGCTCGCCGAGCCCGCCGTCGAGCCCGCCGCCGCCGCCGAGCCCGCCGCCGCCGCCGAGCCCGCCGCCGACGCCGTGTCCGACGCCGTGTCCGACGCCGTGTCCGACGCCGTGGACACGGCCTACTCGCTGGCCACGACGCGTACGGCCTTCGACCGCCGCGCCGCGATCGTCGTCGACGAGCCGTCCGGGCTGGCCGCCGCGCTCGACCGGCTCGCCAGGGGAGAGGCCGCCGCCGAGATCGTGACCGGTCGGCCGAGCGACGGCGACGTCGCCTTCCTCTACTCGGGCCAGGGCAGCCAGCGCCTGGGCATGGGCCGCGAGCTCTACGCCGCGTACCCCGCCTTCGCGCGGGCCCTCGACGAGATCGCCGCCTGCTTCGACGGCGAGCTCGCCAGGCCGCTGCTCGAGGTGATGTTCGACGATCCCGATGGGGCGTTGGACGAGACCGGCATGACCCAGCCCGCGCTCTTCGCCTTCGAGGTCGCGCTCACCCGCCTGTACGAGCACTGGGGCATCCGCCCCGACCGGCTCATCGGCCACTCCGTCGGCGAGATCTCGGCCGCGCACGTCGCCGGAGTGCTGTCCCTGGCCGACGCCTGCACCCTGGTCGCCGCGCGCGGCAGGCTGATGCAGGCCCTGCCCGCCGGCGGCGCGATGATCGCCGTCCAGGCCACCGAGGCGGAGCTCCGCCCCCATCTCGACGACTCGGTCAGCATCGCCGCGATCAACGGCCCCGACTCCGTCGTGGTCTCCGGCGCGGAGGACCGCGTCACGGAGATCGCCGAGGCGTTCCGCGCCCGTGGCCGCAAGACCCGCCGGCTGCGCGTGAGCCACGCCTTCCACTCGCCGCTGATGGACCCGATGCTGGCGGAGTTCCGGCAGGTGGCCGAGTCGCTCACCTACCGCGAGCCGGCCGTGCCGATCGTCTCCAACCTCACCGGGGCCGTCGCGTCCGGCGAGGACCTGTGCTCGCCCGGCCACTGGGTGTGGCACGTCCGCGAGGCCGTGCGCTTCAGCGACGGCATCCGCGCGCTGGCCGACACGGGCGTGACCACGTTCGTCGAGGTCGGCCCCGGCTCGGTGCTGGCCGCCATGGGCCAGCACTGCCTGCCCGCCGACCCCGGCACCCGGTTCGTCGCCACGCTGCGGGACAACCGGGACGAATGCCACAGCGCCGCCCTTGCCCTGGCCGAGCTGCAGGTACGCGGCACCGCGCCCGCCTGGGACGCCCTCTACCCGGGCGCGCGGCGCGTCCCGCTGCCCACGTACGCCTTCCAGCGCACGTACCACTGGCTTCCCGAGGTGGACGGCGCGGCGCCGCCCCCACCCGCGCCCCCGGAGCCGGCGACCACCGGCAACGGGACCCAGCCGCTCGCCGACCGGCTGCACGGCCTGCCGGGGCCGGAGCAGGAGCAACTGCTCCTGGAGCTCGTACGGACCTGCATCGCGCTCGTCCTCGGCCACGCCAACGCCGCGACCGTGGACACCGCCACTGCCTTCAAGGCGCTCGGCTTCGACTCCTTCAGCGCCGTCGAGCTCAGGAACCGGCTCAACGCCGCCACCGGGCTCCAGCTGCCCAGCTCGCTGCTGTTCGACTACCCCTCGCCGCAGGCGCTGGCCGCGTTCCTGCGCGCGGAGCTGACGGGCGGGCAGGCCGCCCAGGCCGTGGTGACCGCCGCCTCGGTGGCGGACGAGGCGATCGCGATCGTGGGCATGGCCTGCCGCTTCCCCGGCGGGGTGCGCTCCCCGGACGACCTGTGGAACCTGGTGATCTCCGGTACGGACGCCATCGGGGAGTTCCCCGTGGACCGCGGCTGGGATCTGGCGGCCCTGTACGACCCGGACCCCGACAGCCGTGGGACGTCTTACTCGCGGCACGGCGGCTTCTTGTATGACGCGGGGGAGTTCGATCCGGGATTTTTCGGGATTTCGCCGCGTGAGGCGTTGGCGATGGATCCGCAGCAACGGTTGCTGTTGGAGGCGTCGTGGGAGGCGATCGAGCGGGCCGGCGTCGATCCGGCCGGGTTACGCGGCAGCCGTACCGGCGTGTTCGCGGGCGCGATGGCCCAGGACTACGGCCCGCGCCTGCACGAGGCGACCGGGGCCGCGGAAGGCTACGTGCTGACCGGCACCTCCGCCAGCGTGATCTCCGGCCGGGTCGCGTTCTCGTTCGGGTTCGAGGGCCCGGCGGTGACCGTGGACACGGCCTGCTCGTCGTCGCTGGTGGCGCTGCACCTGGCCGCGCAGTCGCTGCGGTCGGGGGAGTGCGACCTGGCGCTGGCCGGTGGCGCGACCGTGATGGCGTCCCCCGGCATGTTCGTGGAGTTCTCCCGGCAGCGCGGGCTGTCGCCGGACGGGCGCTGCAAGGCGTTCTCGGCCTCCGCCGACGGCACCGGCTGGGCCGAGGGTGTCGGCATGCTGCTGGTGGAGCGCCTGTCGGACGCGCGGCGCAACGGCCACCGGGTGCTGGCCGTCATCAAGGGCTCGGCGATCAACCAGGACGGCGCCAGCAACGGCCTGACCGCCCCGAACGGCCCCTCCCAGCAGCGCGTGATCCGCCAGGCACTGGCCAACGCCGGGCTCGCGGCCGGAGACGTGGACGCGGTCGAGGCACACGGCACGGGCACCGTGCTCGGCGACCCGATCGAGGCGCAGGCGCTGATCGCGACCTACGGCCAGGGGCGGGACCAGCCGCTGTGGCTGGGGTCGCTGAAGTCCAACATCGGCCACTCCCAGGCCGCCGCCGGCGTGGGCGGCGTGATCAAGATGGTCATGGCGATGCGGCACGAGGTGCTGCCGCAGACGTTGCACGCGGACGAGCCGTCCCCGCACGTGGACTGGTCCGCGGGTGCCGTCGAGCTGCTCACCGAGGCCCGGCCGTGGGAGCTCCGGGACCGCCCGCGCCGCGCCGCCGTCTCCTCCTTCGGCATCAGCGGCACCAACGCCCACGTCATCATCGAGCAGGGCGACCCGGCCGTCCCGGCCCCCCGCGACGACGCGAACCTCCCCGCCATCCCCTGGCTCATCTCGGCGAGGACACCCGAGGCGCTGGCCGGGCAGGCCGAGCGGCTCGCGTCCTGGGCGACGCCGGAGATCCCCGTCGCCGCCGCCGGCGCCGCGCTGGCCGCCGAGCGGTCCGTGCTCGAACACCGCGCGGTGATCGTCGGCCGCGAGCGTGACGACCTGCTGGCCGGCCTGCGGGCACTGGCGGGCGGCCCCGCCGCACCCGGCGTGCTGACCGGCAGCGGCCCGGCGGGCCGGCTCGCCCTGCTGTTCACCGGGCAGGGCAGCCAGCGGCTCGGCATGGGCCGCGAGCTGGCCGCCGCCTTCCCCGTTTTCGACGAGGCGCTGGAGCAGATCTGCGCGCTGCTGGACCCCCACCTGCCGCACCCGCTGCGCGAGGTGATGTTCAGCGACCCCGACGGGGTGCTCAACGAGACCGGAATGACCCAGCCGGCGCTGTTCGCCTTCGAGGTCGCCCTGTACCGGCTGCTCGAATCCCTCGGCGTACGGGCGGACGTGGTGGTCGGGCACTCCGTCGGCGAGATCGCCGCCGCCCACGTGGCCGGGGTGTTCTCCCTCGCCGACGCCTGCACCCTGATCGCCGTGCGGGCCCGGCTCATGCACATGCTGCCCCCGGGCGGCGCGATGCTCGCCATCGCCGCGTCCGAGGCCGACGTCCTGCCGCTGCTCGACGGGTACGAGGACCGGGTCGCCATCGCGGCCGTCAACACGCCGACCTCGGTGGTCATCTCCGGCGCGGAGGCCGCCATCGAGGAGATCGCGGGGAACGTCACGGCACGCAAGCGGCGGCTGCGGATCTCCCAGGCCGCGCACTCACCGCTGACGGAGCCGATGCTGGCGCCCTTCGAGGAGGCCATCGCGGGGCTGACCTACCACGAGCCCACGATCCCGGTGATCTCCAACGTCACCGGCAGGCTCGCCGAGCCCGGCCTGCTCACCAGCCCCCGCTACTGGGTCGACCACGTACGACGGCCCGTCCGTTTCGCGGACGGCATCGCCGCCGCGGACGCCGCGCTCTTCCTGGAGGTGGGGCCCGACGGCGTCCTCACCGGGCTGGCCCAGCAGATGCTCTCGGACGGCGTCTTCGTCCCCGCCGTACGCAAGGACCGCGACGAGATCGACACCTTCGTCCAGGCCCTCGGACAGCTCCACGCCTGCGGCGTCACCGTCGACTGGAACGCCTACTTCGGGCCCGCCCCCGCGCTCCCCGTCGACCTGCCCACCTACGCCTTCCAACGGCAGCGGTACTGGCTGGAGGCACGCGGTCCCGTGGACCTGCCCACCGAGCACGTCGGGCTGTTCGAGGTGGACTGGATGCCCGTACCCGCCGCGGGCGGCGCCACCATGGCGCCCGGCGACGTGCTCCTGCCCTGGCACGAAGAGGACGAAGGGGACGGGCCGGACCGGGCGCGCGCGGCCGTGCTCCGCGTGCTCTCCGCCGTCCAGGACTGGCTCGACGGCGAGCAGCCCGCGTCGGCTCGGCTGGTGATCGTCACCAGGGGAGCGACCGACGAGGTGCCCGACATGGCCGGCGCCGCCGTGTGGGGCCTGGTCCGGTCGGCGCAGACGGAGTACCCGGACCGGTTCGTGCTGCTCGACGACGACGGCAGCGCCGAGGACGCCGTCGCCGCCGCCCTCGCCTACGACGAGCCCCAGCTGGCGATCAGGTCCGGCAAGATCTACGTCCCGAGGCTGGCGCGGCGAGCCCGGCCGGCGGCGGACCGGCCCTGGGATCCCGAGGGGACCGTGCTGGTCACCGGCGGCACCGGCGCGCTGGGACGCACGGTCACCCGGCACCTCGCCGCCCGGCACGGCGTACGGAACCTCGTCCTCGTCACCCGCGACCCGCACGCGGCCGGGGCCGTCGCGCTCGCGGCCGAGCTGGCCGACCTCGGCACGCACGCCGAACTGGTCGCCTGCGACGTCACCGACCGCGCGGCGCTGGCCGGGCTCATCGACTCCTGCCGCGACCTGACCGGCGTCGTGCACATCGCCGGCGTGCTCGACGACGGCGTCGTTCCGGCGCTCACCCCCGAACGGCTCGACACCGTGTGGCGGACCAAGGCCGAGACCGCCTGGCTCCTGCACGAGCTGACCCGCGAGCGCGAGCTGTCGGCGTTCGTGCTGTTCTCGTCGTGCGCGGCCACGCTCGGCAGCGCCGGCCAGGCCAACTACGCCGCCGCCAACGCCTTCCTCGACGCCCTCGCCCGCCACCGCCACTCGCTCGGCCTGCCCGCCACGGCCCTGGACTGGGGTCTGTGGGACAACTCCGCCGAATTCGGCGGCATGGCGGGCACGCTCGCCACGGCCGACCTGGCGCGCTGGGCCCGGCTCGGCGTCGCCCCGCTGCCGCGCGACGAGGCGCTGGAGCTCTTCGACTCCGCGCTCGCGGGTGGCACCGTGACGACGCTGCCCGCCCGGCTGAGCCTGGCCAAGGTCGCGGACCCCGTACCGGCGATGCTGCGCGGGATGCTGCGCAAGCCCGTCGAGCGCCGCGCGGCCGGCGGCTCCGGCTCCGCTTCCGGCGAGGCATCGCTGGCGCAGTCCCTGCGTGGGCTGAGCCCGGACGAGCAGGAACGCACCCTGCTCGACCTGGTACGCGGCCAGGCCGCCCTCGTGCTCGGGCACGTGACGCCGAACGTCATCAGCGCCACCGGAGCGTTCAAGGACGCCGGGTTCGACTCGCTCACCGCGGTAGAGCTCAGGAACCGGCTCAACGTCGCCACCGGGCTGCAACTGCCCAGCTCGCTGCTGTTCGACTACCCGTCGCCCAAGGCGCTGACCGACCACCTGCGCACCGAACTGCTCGGCGGCTCCGCCACGCCCGCCACCGCGGTGCGGTCGGCCGGCCACGACGAGCCGATCGCGATCGTGGGCATGGCCTGCCGCTTCCCCGGCGGCGTGCTGTCGCCGGACGACCTGTGGGAGCTGGTCGCGCAGGGCCGGGACGCGGTGGGCGAGTTCCCCACCGACCGCGGCTGGGACCTGGACCGGCTGTTCGACCCCGACCCCGGCAACCGGGGCACCTCCTACACCCGGCAGGGCGGCTTCCTGTACGACGCCGCCGACTTCGACGCGGCCTTCTTCGGCATCTCGCCGCGCGAGGCCCTGGGCATGGACCCGCAGCAGCGGCTGCTCCTGGAGGCCTCGTGGGAGGTCTTCGAACACGCCAACATCGATCCGGCCACGCTGCACGGCAGCCAGACCGGGGTCTTCACCGGCATCGCGCCGATGGAGTACGGGCCACGGCGCTCCGAGGGCTCCGACGCGGTCGAGGGATACCTCCTCACCGGCCAGCTGGCCAGCGTGGCGTCCGGGCGGGTGTCGTACACGTTCGGGTTCGAGGGCCCGGCGGTGACCGTGGACACGGCCTGCTCGTCCTCGCTGGTGGCGCTGCACCTGGCCGCGCAGGCCCTCCGGACGGGCGAGTGCGACATGGCCCTGGCGGGCGGCGCGATGGTGATGGCGTCGCCCGGCACGTTCGTGGAGTTCTCCCGGCAGCGGGGGTTGTCGGCCGACGGGCGGTGCAAGGCGTTCTCGGCCTCTGCCGACGGCACGGGGTGGAGCGAGGGTGTCGGCGTGCTGCTGGTGGAGCGGCTGTCGGACGCCCGCCGCAACGGGCACCAGGTGCTGGGGGTCATCAAGGGGTCGGCGATCAACCAGGACGGGGCGAGCAACGGTCTGGCGGCGCCGAACGGTCCTTCCCAGCAGCGGGTGATCCGGCAGGCGCTGGCCAATGCCGGGCTCGCGGCCGGGGATGTGGACGTGGTCGAGGCGCACGGGACCGGGACCAGCCTGGGCGACCCGATCGAGGCGCAGGCACTTCTCGCGACCTACGGCCAGGAGCGGGACCGGCCGTTGTGGCTGGGGTCGCTGAAGTCCAACATCGGTCACACGCAGGCCGCCGCCGGGGTGGCCGGGGTCATCAAGATGGTGATGGCCATGCGGCACGGGCTCATGCCCCTGACCTTGCATGTGGACGAGCCGTCGCCGCACGTGGACTGGTCGGCCGGGGCGGTTGAGCTGTTGACCGAGGCTCGGTCGTGGGACGTTCAGGATCATCCGCGTCGCGCTGCCGTCTCGTCCTTCGGGGTCAGCGGCACCAACGCTCACGTGATCCTTGAGCAGGGGGATCTGGTCGAACCGGCTTCTGACGAGGTCGTGGGCTCGCCAGTGGTGCCATGGGTGCTCTCGGCGAAGAGCCGCGAGGCGCTGGTGGAGCAGGCCGGGCGGTTGGCGTCGTGGGTGTCGGCGCGGCCGTCGCTCTCAGTGGCGGACGCCGCTTGGTCGTTGGCGACGGGGCGTTCTGCGCTGGAGCAGCGTGCGGTCGTGGTGGGCGCTGATCGTGATGAGCTGTTGGCTGGGTTGCGGGCGCTGGTCTCGGATGGGGTTTCCGGAAGTGGCTCGGGTGGCAGGCTGGCGTTGTTGTTCGCCGGTCAAGGAAGCCAGCGGGTCGGGATGGGCCGGCAGTTGGCTGAGACGTTCCCGGTCTTCGCCGAGACCTTGGAGGAGATCAACCAGCTGCTGCCGATCCGTGAGGTCATGTTCAACGACCCGGATGGGGTGTTGAACGAGACCGGGATGACGCAGCCGGCGTTGTTCGCCTTCGAGGTGGCTTTGTATCGGCTGCTGGAGTCCTTCGGTATCCGCGCGGATGTGCTGGTCGGTCATTCGATCGGGGAGATCGCCGCCGCGCATGTGGCGGGGGTGTTCTCGCTGGCGGATGCGTGTGCGCTGGTGGCGGCCCGAGCGCGGTTGATGCAGGCCCTGCCGACCGGTGGCGCGATGCTCGCAATTGCGGCACCCGAGGCGGAGGTTCTGCCCCTGCTGGAGGGCCAGGTCGGGATCGCGGCGGTCAATGGTCCGGCTGCGGTGGTGATCTCCGGTGACGCGGAGGCGATCGCGGAGATCGAGGGGCGGGTGAGCGTTCGGACGCGCAGGTTGCGGGTCTCGCATGCCTTCCACTCGCCGTTGATGGAGCCGATGCTGGTTTCCTTCGAGGAGGCCATCTCCGGGTTGACCTACCACGAGCCCACTCTTGCGATCGTTTCCAACCTCACCGGCCGGCTGGCTGAGCCGGGCCAGCTCACCCGTCCCGGCTACTGGGTGGAGCACGTGCGGCAGGCCGTGCGGTTCGCCGACGGGGTGACAGCTGCGGAGGCTGGTTGCTTCCTGGAAGTCGGCCCGGACGGGGTTCTGACCGGTCTGGCTCAGCAGAGCATCGCCGATGGGGTGTTCGTTCCTGCCACTCGTAAGGACCGGGATGAAGTCCGCGCCTTGATGGAGGCGCTTGGCGGGTTGCACACCCAGGGGATCGCCGTGGACTGGACGGCGGTGCTTGCCCCGGCCAGGCATGTCGATCTGCCCACCTACGCCTTCCAGCACCAGCGTTACTGGCTGGAGTCGGGCAGAGCGGTCAGCGACGTGACCGCCGCCGGGCTGAGCGCCGTCGAGCACCCGATGCTCAGCGCGGCCGTGCCCGCCCCCGACTCCGACACCCTCACGCTCACCGGGCGGCTGTCCCTGGCCACGCTGCCCTGGCTCGCCGACCACGCGGTCAACGGCACCGTGATCCTTCCCGGCACGGGCTTCCTCGAGATCGCGCTGCGGGCCGCGGCAGAGACCGAGGACTGCGAGGCGGTCTCCGAACTGGCCATCCAAGCTCCTCTCGTGATCACGCACGAGCACCCCGTACAGCTCCAGGTGGTCATCGACGGACCGGACGACGGCGGCCGGCGTGGCATCGCCGTGTACTCCCGCCCCGAAGGCGGCGACTCCTGGCAGCGGCACGCCCAGGGCACGCTCGGCCCCGCCGCCGCCGAACCCGGCTTCGACCTCGCGCAATGGCCGCCGCCCGGGGCGCAGCCCATCGACATCGACCACCTGTACGACGACCTGGCCGTCTCGGGCCTGGAGTACGGCGAAGCCTTCCAGGGTCTGGTGAACGCCTGGCAGCGCGACGGCGCGGTCTACGCGGAGATCGTGCTGCCCGACCAGGCGTTGACGGGCGCGGAGCGGTTCGGGTTCCACCCCGCCCTCCTGGACGCGGTGCTGCACTCCATCACGCTCGGCGACCTCCTGCCGCGTACCGAGCCGGGGCAGCCGTTCCTGCCCTTCGCCTGGTCCGGCATCTCGCCGCACGCGGTGGGCGGGACCATGGCGCGGGTCCGTACGACGGCGAAGGGCCAGGGTGAGCTGTCGCTGAGCGTCGCGGACGACACCGGCGCGCCGATCCTCACCGTGGACTCCCTGGTGGTCAGGCCCGTGACGGCCGAGCTGTCGCCCGGGAGCACGCCGTACGCGCTGGACTGGGTGATTGCGCCCGCCACCGCCGGGCCGGAGCCCGAGCGCGTGGTGGAGCTCGATGGCCTGGACTCGCTGGGTGACGTGGAGGCGGTCCCGGACCTGGTGCTTGCCCGGGTCCCGGCCGGTGAGGGACGTACCAGGACGTACGAGGTGCTGGCGCTCGTCCAGCAGTGGCTCGCGGACGAGCGGTTCGCGCAGGCCAGGCTGGCGCTGGTGACTGGTGGGGCGGTCAGCGCCGTCGAGGGCGAGGTGCCGGATCTGTCCACCGCGCCCGTCTGGGGCCTGATGCGGTCCGCCCAGTCCGAGCACGCCGGGCGGTTCGTCATCGTCGACACCGACGACCATCCCGACTCCGCGGCCGCGCTGCTGCGCGCCTGCGCGTCCGGCGAGCCGCAGGTCGCCCTGCGGCAAGGTGAGCTCCGCGTGCCGCGCATCGTCCCCGTGGCCCAGCCCGCGACCGCGTCGGTGACGGTGGACGGGACCGTGCTGCTGACCGGTGGCACGGGCGAGCTGGGGGCCCTGGCCGCGCGGCGGCTCGTCACCGGGCACGGCGTACGGCACCTGCTGCTGGCCGGCCGCCGCGGTGCCGCGGCGCCCGGCGCCCAGGAGCTGCTGGACGAGCTGACCTCGTTGGGTGCGCAGGTCACCGTGGCGGCCTGCGACGTCGCCGACCGCGCCGAACTGGCCGCCCTGCTGGCCGGCATCCCCGCGGACCGGCCGCTGCAGGGTGTCGTGCACCTGGCAGGGATCGTGGACGACGGCGCCGTGACCTCGCTGACCCCCGAGCGGATCGACCGCGTCTTCGGCCCGAAGGCGGACGCCGCCTGGCATCTGCACGAGCTCACCGAGGACCTGTCGTTCTTCGTGATGTACTCGTCCGTCGCGGCCACGATCGGCAGCGCCGGCCAGGCGAACTACGCCGCCGCGAACACGTACCTGGACGCCCTGGCCCTGCACCGGCGGGCGCTAGGACTGCCCGCCGCCTCCTTCCAGTGGGGGCTGTGGGAGTCGGACAGCGGCATGGCCGGCGCGCTGAGCCAGGTCGACGTCGCCCGGCTCAACAGGGTCGGGCTCGCGCCGCTGCCCGTGGCCGAGGGCATGTCCCTGTTCGACGCGGGGCTCGCGCTCGACAGGGGAGTGCAGATACTCGCCCGCCTCGACACGGCCGCCCTGCGCCGCCAGGACGAGATCCCCGCCGTCTTCCGTTCCCTGGTCAAGGCCCCGGCGCGCAAGCCGGCGGCCCCCAGGCAGGTGAGAGCGCGGGCCGACAAGGGCGCGCTGCTGTCGCTCATCCGTACGAGTGTCGCGCAGGTGCTCGGCCACGCCGACGCCGACTCCGTGGACATCGGGACCGCGTTCAAGGACCTCGGGTTCGACTCGCTGAGCTCCATCGAGCTGCGTAACCGGCTCAACGCGGCCACCGGGCTACGGCTGCCCGCCACGCTCCTGTTCAACTTCCCCACCCCCGACGAACTCGCCGAGCACCTGCGCGCCGAGCTCACCGGATCCTCGCGGGCCGACCAGGTGGCCGCCCGGACCGGGACCGCCGACGAGCCCATCGCGATCGTCGGCATGGCCTGCCGCTACCCCGGCGACGTGGTCTCGCCCGAGGACCTCTGGCGGCTCCTCACCCAGGGCGCCGACGCGATCACCACCTTCCCCGGCAACCGAGGCTGGGACCTGGAACGGCTGTACGACCCCGACCCCGCCCACGCGGGCACCAGCTACGCACGAGAGGGCGGGTTCCTGCACGACGCCGACCTCTTCGACCCCGCGCTCTTCGGGATCTCGCCGCGCGAGGCCACCGCGATGGACCCGCAGCAGCGGCTGCTCCTCGAAACCTCGTGGGAGGCCATCGAGCGGGCCGGGATCAGCCCCAAGGCGATGCGCGGGAGCCGTACCGGCGTGTTCGCGGGCGTGATGTACCACGACTACGGCACGCGGCTGCCGCAGGCGCCCGAGGGGTTCGAGGGGTTCGTGCTCAACGGCAGCGCGGGCAGCATCGCCTCGGGCCGGGTCGCCTACACGTTCGGGCTGGAAGGCCCGGCCGTGACGGTGGACACGGCGTGCTCGTCGTCGCTGGTGGCGCTGCACCTGGCGGCCCAGTCCCTGCGGTCCGGCGAGTGCGATCTCGCCCTGGCCGGCGGGGTGACCGTGATGGCCACGCCCAACGTCTTCATCGAGTTCTCCCGTCAGCGCGGGCTCGCCGCGGACGGCCGGTGCAAGGCGTTCTCCGCCTCCGCCGACGGCACCGGCTGGGCCGAGGGCGCGGGCATGCTGCTGGTGGAGCGGCTGTCGGACGCCCAGCGCAACGGCCACCAGATCCTCGCCCTCGTCCGGGGCACCGCGATCAACCAGGACGGCGCCAGCAACGGCCTGACCGCCCCGAACGGCCCCTCCCAGGAGCGCGTGATCCGCCAGGCCCTGGCCAACGCCGGTCTGACGACCGCGGACGTGGACGTGGTCGAGGCCCACGGCACCGGTACGACGCTGGGCGACCCGATCGAGGCGCAGGCCATCATCGCGACCTATGGGCAGGAGCGGGACCGGCCGTTGTGGCTGGGGTCGCTGAAGTCGAACATCGGTCACACGCAGGCCGCCGCCGGTGTGGGTGGCGTGATCAAGATGGTCATGGCGATGCGGCATGGCCTCATGCCCCGGACCCTGCACGTGGACGAGCCGTCGCCGCACGTGGACTGGTCGGCGGGGGCGGTCGAACTGCTGACCTCGGACCGCCCGTGGGACCTCCAGGACCGCCCGCGCCGGGCCGGAGTCTCGTCCTTCGGAGTCAGCGGCACCAACGCGCACGTGATCGTCGAGCAGGGCCCGGCCGCCGTCGAGCCCGTCGGCGAGGACGACCCGTCGATGCCCGCCGTGCCCTGGCTCATCTCGGCCAACGACCCCGCAGCGCTACGGGAGCAGGCGGGCCGGCTTGCGGACTGGGCGTCTGGGGATGATGTATCGCTTGCCGGGGTCGGTAAGGCGCTTGTCTCCACGAGAGCGGTGCTGGAGCGGCGTGCGGTTGTGGTGGGCGCTGATCGTGATGAGTTGCTGGCGGGGTTGCGGGCGCTGGCTGAGGGTTCTTCGGAGGTGGTGGCTGGGGGCAGGCTGGCGTTGCTGTTCGCTGGTCAGGGGAGCCAGCGGGTCGGGATGGGCCGGCAACTGGCCGAGGCGTTCCCGGTGTTCGCCGAGGCGCTGGAGGAGATCAACCAGTTCCTGCCGGTCCGTGAGGTGATGTTCGACGACCCGGATGGGGTGTTGAACGAGACCGGGATGACGCAGCCGGCGTTGTTCGCCTTCGAGGTGGCTTTGTATCGGCTGCTGGAGTCCTTCGGGGTGCGGGCGGGTGTGCTGGTCGGGCATTCGATCGGGGAGATCGCCGCCGCGCATGTGGCCGGGGTGTTCTCGCTGGCCGATGCGTGTGCGCTGGTGGCGGCCCGAGCCCGGTTGATGCAGGCCCTGCCGACCGGTGGCGCGATGCTCGCGATCGCCGCACCTGAGGCGGAGGTTCTGCCGCTGCTGGGGGACCGGGTGGGGATCGCGGCGGTCAACGGTCCGGCAGCAGTGGTGGTCTCCGGCGACGTCGAGGCGATCGCGGAGATCGAGGGGCGGGTGAGCGTTCGGACACGCAGGCTGCGGGTCTCGCATGCCTTCCACTCGCCGTTGATGGAGCCGATGCTGGCTTCCTTCGAGGAGGCCATCTCAGGGTTGACCTTCCACGAGCCCACTCTTGCGATCGTTTCCAACCTCACGGGCCGCCTGGCCGAGCCGGGCCAGTTGACCACCCCGAGCTACTGGGTGGAGCACGTGCGCCAGGCCGTGCGGTTCGCGGATGGAGTGGCGGCTGCGGAGGCTGGTTGCTTCCTGGAGGTCGGCCCGGACGGGGTGCTGACGGGACTGGCTCAGCAGAGCGTCGCCGATGGTGTGTTCATCCCCGCCACGCGCAAGGACCGCGATGAAGTTCGCGCGCTGGTCGAAGCGCTCGGCCGGCTGCACACCCACGGCATCATCGTGGACTGGGACGCCTACTTCGCCTCCGTCCCCGCCCGGCACGTCGATCTGCCCACCTACGCCTTCCAGCGCCGGCGGTACTGGCTCGACGCCGGATACTCCACCGGTGACGTCGCCTCGGGTGGTGGGCTGGCGGCCGTGGAGCACCCGCTCCTGACCGCAACCGTTCCTTCTCCGGGGACCGACACCCTCACCCTCATCGGCCGCCTGTCACCTGCCACGCAACCGTGGCTGGCCGACCACGTGGTCGGCGGCCGGGTGGTCGTGCCAGGCTCGGCGCAGGTGGAGCTGGCGGTACGGGCCGGGGACGAGGCCGGTTGCCCGGTGCTCGACGAGCTCACCCACCAGACCCCGATGGTCCTGCCCGAGCGTGGCACCCTCCATCTCCAGGTGGTGATCGGAGCTGCCGACGAGTCGGGACGCCGGCCGGTGACGATCTTCTCGAGGGCCGAGGACGCCACGGACTGGAGCCAGAACGCCCAGGGCGTGCTGGCCCCGGCCGCCGCCGTACCCGGCTTCGATCTCACGCAGTGGCCGCCGCCCGGCGCGCAGTCCCTCGACGTGGGCAGCGTCTATGAGGACCTCGCCGCGACCGGCATGGAGTACGGCGGCGCCTTCCAATGCCTCAGGGCCGTCTGGAAGGGCGACGACGCCGTCTACGCCGAGATCGCGCTGCCGGAGCACACCGAGACCCGGCGGTTCGGCCTGCACCCGGCGCTGCTCGATGCCTCCCTGCACGCCATCCCCATGTCCGGGCTGCTGCCGCAGGCCGAACCGGGACGGCCGTACATCCCCTTCGCCTGGAGCCAGGTGGCGCTGCACGCCGACGGCGCGACGCTGCTACGGGTCAGGATCGCGCCCACGGCCGGCCCCGGTGTGGTCGCGCTGACCATGGCGGACGCCGCCGGCGTGCCCGTCATGGAGGTCGGCTCGCTCACGCTGCGCCCGAGCTCCGCCGACCAGCGGACGACCGGTCCCAACAGCCTGTTCCAGATCGACTGGGTGCCGGCCGTTGGCCGAACCGCGCAGAACGACCTCCAGTACGAGATCTTCGACGTACCCGTGACCGAGGCGGGAACCCCGGAGGCGATCAGGCACGCCACCCATGCCGCGCTGGCGGCGGTGCAGGAGACGCCCGCGCGCCTGGTGGTCGTCACGCACGGCGCGGTCGCGGCGACCCCGGACGACGTGCCGGACCCGGCGCAGGCGGCGGTGTGGGGCCTGGTACGCGCCGCGCAGGCCGAGCAGCCGGACCGGTTCCTGCTCCTGGATGTGGACGATGACTCGACGGAGCCGGTCTCCCAGGCGCTGGCCACTGGCGAGCCCCAGGTGGCGGTACGGGCCGGCCGGCTGCTGACCCCGCGCCTCAAGCGGGCAGCAGGGGCGGTTTCGGGACCAGAGCAGTTCGGGTCCGAGGGGACCGTGCTGGTTACCGGTGGCACCGGCGGGTTGGGCGCGTTGGTGGCCCGGCATCTGGTGGTGGCGCACGAGGTCAGGCGCCTGCTGCTGGTCAGCCGTCGCGGCCTGGAGGCGCCGGGCGCGGCCGAGCTGGTGGCCGAGCTCTCCGACCTGGGTGCCGAGGTGGATGTGGCCGCCTGCGACGTGGCGGACCGTGACGCTCTCGCCGGCCTGATCGCCTCCATCCCCGCTGACCGCCCGCTGACGGGTGTCGTCCACACGGCTGGTGTTCTGGATGACGGTGTCATCGGTTCCCTCACGCCGGAGCGTATCGACGCCGTCCTGCGGCCGAAGGCCGACGCGGCGTGGCACCTGCACGAGCTCACGCAGGATCTCGATCTGACCGCTTTCGTGCTGTTCTCCTCCCTGTCCGGGGTGCTGGGCAGCGCGGGCCAGGGCAACTACGCCGCCGCGAACACGTACCTGGACGCCCTGGCTCAGCGGCGCAGAGCGCAGGGCCTTCCGGCGACCTCGCTGGCCTGGGGCCTGTGGGCCACCGGCGGAATGGCGGGCGAGCTGGACGAGTCCGACCTGCGCCGCCTCGAGCGCGGCGGCATCACACCCCTGCCCATCGCCGACGGGCTGGCTCTGTTCGACGTCGCGGTCAACGGCGACCGCGCCGACCTGGTCCCGGCCGCGCTGGGCATGCCCGCGCTGCAGGCCCAGGCGCAGGCGGGCACGCTGCCCGCGCTCCTTCACGGGCTGGTCCGCGTGCCTGCCCGCCGTACCAGCACGACCGCCACCAGTGCGAACCCGGCCGATCTCCTGCAACTGGTCCGTAGCCAGGTGGCCACGGCGCTCGGGTTCCAGAGCGGTGACGCGGTGGAGCCGACCAAGCGGTTCCAGGAGCTGGGCTTCGACTCGCTGACTGCGGTCGAGTTCCGCAACCAGCTCAACGCCGCCACCGGGCTGCGGTTGCCGGCGACGTTGGTGTTCGATTTTCCGACGGCTGAGGCGGTGGCGGAGTTCCTGGCGGGTGAGTTGGGCGGTGGGCAGACCTCGCAGGCCGTGGTGACCGCCGCCTCGGTGGTGGATGAGCCGATCGCGATTGTGGGGATGGCGTGCCGGTATCCGGGGGGCGTGACCTCGCCGGAGGGCTTGTGGGAGTTGGTGTTCTCGGGTCGGGATGCGGTGGGGGAGTTCCCCGCCGATCGCGGCTGGGACCTCGAGAAGCTGTACGACCCGGACCCCGA